>NZ_DF968360.1:0-72429 GCF_001270025.1 Streptomyces azureus
TCCGTGTCCAGGACCGACAGGGTGCGCTGGTTGCGCACGTTGAGGATCAGGGTCGTGCGCTCGTCCCGCGCGATCGCCCGCATCAGCGCGAGGGCCACCTTCTCGTAGCCGCCGGACAGGTCGTCCTCATCGCGTTCTCCAGCGCCGGCACTCTCGCGGTTCTCGGCCATGTAGGTGGCCTCGCGCTCGGCGCGGGTCCGGTCCCAGACCTTCCACGCGGGGGCGTCCGGGTTGCGCATCTCGGCGTAGAAGCGGGCCTGCTGGTCGTGCAGGAAGGCGCCGCGGGTCTTCTCGGCCTGCTGGTAGGCGCGTACGGCTTCCCGGTTGAAGTAGTAGTAGTGCAGGTATTCGTTGGGGATCGCGCCCAGGGACCGGAGCCAGTCGGCGCCGAAGAGCTTGCCCTCCTCGAAGGAGCCGAGCAGGTCCGGGTCGGCGAGCAGGCGCGGGAGCTCGTCGCGGCCGGCGACGCGCAGGCCGCGCACCCAGCCGAGGTGGTTGAGGCCGACGTAGTCGATCCAGGCTTCCTTCGGGTTCGCGCCGAGCACCCGGGCGATGCGGCGCCCCAGGCCGACCGGGGAGTCGCAGATGCCGATGACGCGGTCGCCGAGGTGGCGGGACATGGCCTCGGTGACCAGGCCGGCCGGGTTGGTGAAGTTGATGACCCAGGCGTCCGGCGCCAGGCGGGCGACCCGCCGGGCGATGTCGACGGCGACCGGGACCGTGCGCAGGCCGTAGGCGATGCCGCCCGCGCCGACCGTCTCCTGGCCGAGGACACCCTCGGCCAGAGCCACGCGCTCGTCGTTCGCGCGGCCCTCCAGACCGCCGACGCGGATCGCGGAGAACACGAAGTCGGCGCCGCGCAGGGCCTCGTCCAGATCGGTGGTGGCGGTCACCTCGGGCGCGTCGGGGACACCGGCCGCCTGCTCGGCGAGGACGCGTGTCACCGCGGACAGTCTCGCGGGATCCAGATCGTGCAGGACGACGTGCGTCACCCGGCCCTCGGCGTGGTCCTGGAGGAGTGCCCCGTACACCAGCGGCACGCGGAATCCTCCGCCGCCCAGAATCGTCAGCTTCACCGAGTTCCTCCGATTCGGTCGGCTACGCGCAGTACGTTGCGAGAACCAAGCACGCGCCACCTCCTTGAACTTGCTTCAAGACCCCGGGCTGGTTCCAACCCGGCTGGTGTCGAGGGTGTAAGACCTCGCTGTTCACTGAACGGTGAGGCGTCCTGAGCCAGGAATCCCCCCGCTTCAGCTGGGGGAGGGTTCAAGCCTGCACCTTTCCCGCCACAACGACTTCGACGCGGGCCTCCTGCAAAGAGGCCCGCGTCGCCGTGTCGACGGGCTCGTTCGTCACCACCACGTCCAGCTCCTCGGGACCGCAGACCTTCGCCATGCCGTGCCCCGGGAACTTCGCCGCGTCGGCCAGCAGCACGACCTTCTCGCCGGCCTTGATCATCGCGCGCTTGACGGGCACCTCCACGACCGTCGTGTCCATGACCTGCCCGCCGGGCCGTACGCCGCTGGTGCCGAGGAAGAGCCAGTCGGCGTGCAGCTGGCGCAGATTGTCCTCGGTGAGGAAGCCGACCAGGGAGCGGTACTCGCGGCGGACCATGCCGCCGAGCAGGACCAGCTCGATGCCCTCGTCGTCGGCGAGCTCCTCGTAGACCACCAGGTTGCTGGTGATCACGGTGAGCCGGCGGCCGTGCAGCTGCCGGGCCAGGCGGTAGGCCGTGGTCCCGATGTCCAGCAGCACCGACTGGCCGTCCCTCACCATGGCCGCCGCGCGCTGGGCTATGGCGTCCTTCTCGGCCACGCGCACCTCGGCGACCTCGGCGAAGGGCTGGTCGCCCTCCTCGAGCACGGCACCTCCGTGGACACGCGTGAGCAGCCCGTCCTCTTCCAGTTTGACCAGGTCGCGCCTGATGGTGGCGGGGCTCACGCCCAGCTGCTCCGAGAGGTCGGTCACGGAGGCGGGCCCGCCGGAGCGCAGGGCCCGCAGGATGAGTTGGTGTCGTCGTTCTGCCAGCACGGCCTGAACACTACTCGTCATCTTCAATCATTTCCATGCTCACTTCTGCTCGGGTATTGACCAATCCCGCCGAGCGGCGCACGATTCCGGTCACCGATGGAGAGTTTTGACGAGCTCGCGGGGTGGGCTCCTCGAACGCTTCCGAACGAGAGGACCCATCCGTGGACGACGACCGGCCCGATGTGCTGCTGACCGGGCTGCTCTTCTACGACCTCGTCCTCACGGGGCTCGGAAAGCCCCCGGCCCCGGGCGAGGAGATCTGGACGACGGGCATGGGCTGCGGCCCGGGCGGCATCGCCAACCTTGCGGTGGCGGCCAGCCGCTTCGGCCTGCGCACCTCGCTGGCCACGGTGTTCGGCGACGACCTCTACGGCGAGTGCTGCCGGGACATCCTGTGCGACCAGGAGGACGTCGACCTCTCGCTCTCCCGTACGGCCGACGGCTGGCCCACCCCGGTCACCGTCGCCCTGGCTCACGGCACGGACCGTGCCCTGGTCACCCACGGCCAGGAGCCGCCGTACTCGCAGGACGTGCTGGTGGGCGACCCGCCCGCGGCGCGTACCGCCCTGGTGCACCTCGAGGCGGAGCCCCGCCGGTGGCTCGCCAAGGCCGCCGCCAACGGCACGCAGATCTACGCCGACGTCGGCTGGGACCCCACCCAGGTGTGGTCCACGGCCCTTCTGGACCAGCTCGCGCTGTGCCACGCCTTCCTCCCGAACGAGACGGAGGCCATGGCCTACACCCGCACGGACAGCGCGGTGGCCGCGCTCGGCACGTTGTCCGAGCTGGTGCCGGTCGCGGTGGTCACCCGGGGCGGGGACGGGGCGGTGGCCGTCGACCAGACGACCGGCGAGTACGCCGACGTGCCCGCCCTCGACGTCGAGGTCCTGGACGCGACGGGTGCCGGGGACGTCTTCGGCGCCGCGTTCGTCACCGCCTCGCTCGGGGGCTGGCCGCTCGCGGAACGGCTGCGGTTCGCGGTGCTCGCCGCCGGGCTGTCCGTCCGGCACCACGGCGGGGCGCTGGCCGCCCCCGGCTGGTACGGCGTCGACCGCTGGTGGCACTCCCTGACCGACCCCGATCTGAAGCGGGCCTACGGCTTCCTGGCGGACCGGCTCCCGGAGAACCCCGGGCCGCCGGTCGCGTACGCCCCTGTCACCCCTCCCGCACGGCAGCACTGACTTTCACACACCCCTCGCCACCACGAACAGGAAAAACAGGAGTGACCCGTGGACCTTTCTCGTAGAGGCTTCCTCCAGGCCGCCGCGCTCACCGCAGCCGCCTCCGGCCTGACCGTCGCATGCGGCGGCGGCTCGGGATCGGGCGGTACCAAGAACGGCAAGAGCCTCACCATGTGGTACTGGGGTGGCGCGCTGAGCGACAAGGTGGTCGCGGAGGCCAAGACGCACTTCGGCAGCCAGGTCAAGCTGACCGCCGCCTCCATCGGCGGCGACTTCAAGCAGAAGCTCACCACCACCCTCGCGGCGGGCAGCTCCGTGCCCGACATCACCGGCATCAAGGGCGAGGACATCGCGTCCTTCCTGCCCAACGCCGACCGCTTCCTCGACCTGAACGACCTGGGCTTCAAGAAGATCTCGTCCCAGTACCTGGAGTGGAAGACCAAGCTCGCCCAGACCAAGGACGGCAAGCAGATCGGGTTCCCGATCGACATCGGCCCCACCGCGCTCTTCTACCGCGCGGACCTGTTCCGCAAGGCAGGGCTGCCCACCGACCCGGCCAAGGTCGCCGCCGAGGCCAAGACCTGGGACGACTACTTCGCGCTCGGCTCCGAGCTGAAGAAGGCGGTGCCCGGCTCCTACCTGATCAACAACATCGGCTCGGTGTTCAACATCGCGGTCGGCCAGGGCACCAAGCGGTTCATCGACGAGAGCAACCACTTCATCGGCGACCAGGACCACATCCGGGCGGCGTGGACGACGGCGGTCCGCCCCCACACGCTCGGCATCGACGCCAGGATCAACGACAACACCTGGAACGCCGCCATCGGCAAGAACCTCACCACCGAACTCGGCGCGGCCTGGCACGCGTTGGACATCGAGCAGGCCGCCCCGGGCACCAAGGGCAAGTGGCGGGTCTGTGCGACGCCCGGCGGACCGGCCAACCAGGGCGGCTCCTACCTGGCCCTGCCCAAGCAGTGCCGGAACCCCGAAGAGGCATTCAAGATCATCAGTTGGATCCTCAGCCCGGCCAACAACGCCCGGGGCTTCACCGACGCCGCCATCTTCCCCGCCTCCCCGGAGGCGTACGCCATGCCGGCCATGACGGGCCCCGACGCCTTCTTCGGCGGGCAGAAGATCATCGAGGTCTTCGGCCCGGCCGCCGAGTCCATCCCGGTCAGCTATGAGGCACCCGCCGACGCCGCGGTCATGGCCCCCTACTTCACCGAACTGACCAACATCGAGGCCAAGGGCAAGAAGCCCGACGCCGCCTGGAAGGACGCGGTCAGCCAGGCCAAGCAGATCGCCCGGCGGCAGGGGGTGAACTGAGGTGTCGTCACCTCCGGTCACCGGCCCCGCCGCGGTGCACGAGCACCGCGGCGGGCCGGGCCCGGCCCGGTTCCGCCCGCGGCGCACCCCGCCCGCGGGCGCCGCTCGGCCCAGCCGTCGCGGGGTGCTGTCGTACTGGCGGCAGTACCTGGCGATCTCGCCGTTCTACCTGATCTTCATCGCCTTCTCCTTCTTCCCCGTCTTCTATTCGCTGTACCTGGCCTTCCAGCGCTACGACGGCCTCGGCATCAAGCAGTTCGTGGGCCTGCAGCAGTTCGAGTTCCTCTGGAACGATCCGATCTTCTGGCTGTCGATCCGCAACACCCTGGTGATCTGGGTCCTGTCCACCGTTCCCACGCTCTTCGGCGCCCTGGTCCTGGCGACGCTGCTGCATTCGGTGCGCCGCTTCAAGGGCTTCTACCGCATCGCCCTCTACGTGCCGAACGTCACCTCGATCGTCGCCGTGGCGATCTTCTTCGGCGCGGTGTTCAGCAACAACTTCGGTCTGGTCAACGCGATCCTGGGCACGGTCGGCATCTCGCCCGTCCCGTGGCTGAGCAACCCGTGGCTGATCAAGGTGGTCATCGCGCTGCTGATGACCTGGATGTGGACCGGCTACAACATGATCATCTATCTGGCCGGCCTCCAGGCCATCCCGAACTCGATCTACGAGGCGGCCAAGATGGACGGCGCCGGTCCCGTCCGCACCTTCTTCCAGATCACCGTCCCGATCATGCGGCCGATCATCCTGTTCACCGTCATCGTCTCGACCATCAACGGCCTGCAGAGCTTCAGCGAACCCCAGGTCCTCTTCGCCAGCAACGCCGCCAACCAGAACCTCGGCGGCCCGGGCCAGGCAGGCCTGACCACGCTGCTGTACTTCTACCAGTCGGCCTTCCTCAACAACGACTACGGCTACGGCGCGGCCATCGTGTGGGCCTTCTTCGTACTGATCATCGTGCTCGTCGTCATCAACTGGCGCATCGTGCAGCGAGGGAGGAAGTCATGACGGCAGCGGTCACGACGCGGCCGGCCACACGCGCGAGGCGGCTGCGCCGCCCCAAGGGCCTGACCGCGCACATCCTCCTCCTCCTGGCCGTCCTGGTCTCGGTCTTCCCGTTCGTGTGGACGATCGTCATGGCGACCAACACCACCCAGGACATCTACAAGAGCCCACCGAAGCTGACCTTCGGCTCCCACCTGCTGGAGAACATCCGGCATGTGCTCGACACCATCGACTTCTTCGGGTCGATGCTCAACACGATCGTCGTCGCGTGCGCCACCACCGTCCTGGTGCTGTTCGTCGACTCGCTGGCGGCCTTCGCCTTCGCCAAGTTCGACTTCCCCGGGCGCAAGGTGCTCTTCGGCACGCTGCTGGTGTTCATGATGCTGCCGCTCCAGCTGGCCGTCCTGCCGCAGTTCATCCTCATGTCCGAGATCGGCTGGGTCGGCATGCTCAAGGCGCTGGTCCCACCCGCCCTCGCCAACGCCTTCGGCATCTTCTGGCTGCGCCAGTACATCGAGAACGGTGTGCCCGACGAACTGCTCGACGCGGCGCGCATCGACGGCGCCGGGTTCTTCCGTCAGTACTGGAACGTCGCGCTGCCGATGATCAGGCCCGCGTTGTCCTTCCTCGCCATCTACGTCTTCGTCGGTGCCTGGAACGACTACGTCTGGCCGCTCATCGTGCTCACCGACCCCAGCCACGTCACGCTCCAGGTGGAACTCGCCCAGCTCCATGTCGGCCACACCACCGACTACAGCATGGTCATGGCCGGGGTGCTCATGGCGGCCCTGCCGCTGGTCGTGGTCTTCGCCATCTTCGCTCGCGGCTTCATCGCGGGCGCCACCGAAGGCGCGGTCCAGGGCAGCTGAACCGCTGCCGGGAGGGAGGGACGCGGTGGTGGATGTCACCGGTGAAGAGGGGCCGGGGCGCGGCAGGGTGCTCGTGGTGGGGATGGACGGGGTGCGCTTCGACCGGCTGCCCCTCCCCCAGCCTCCGGCCGGGGGGACCCCCGTCTCGCTTCGCTCGCCGTCCACGGCACCCGTGCTGCACGGCCTGATGGCCGCGGGCGCCCACGGCCGCAGCCTGCTGCCCTACGGCGAGGCGGACGGTCAGGCCGAGCACGGACCGTCGACCAGCATGGCCTACACCGACTCCGGCCCCGGCTGGTCGAGCGTGCTGACCGGGGTGTGGCCGGACCGCCACGGGGTGACCGGCAACGATTTCACCGGCGCCGACTACACCCGCTACCCCGACTTCCTCAGCCGCGCCGTCAGCGCGCGGCCCGGGCTGCGCACCGCGGCCGCGGTGTCCTGGCCGGAACTGGTCCACCGCGGCACCCTCGGCCCGGCCATCGGCCGACGCGTGCCCTACGACGGCGAGTCCGACGGCTACGAGAGCGCGGACCGCCTCGTCGCCCGCACCGCCGCTCAGTGGCTCACCGAGGACGACCCGGACGTCGTGTTCGTGTACTTCGGCGCCACCGACGAGGCCGGCCACGCCACGGGCCCCCTCAGCCCCGCCTACGACCGTACCCTTCTCACCCAGGACACCCACCTCGGGCGGCTGCTGGACGCGATCGGCTCCCGGCGCTCCGACCCCGCCCGTGCGGACGAGCAGTGGACGGTGCTGGTCACCACGGACCACGGACATCTCGACACCGGCGGCCACGGAGGCGACACGCGTGCCGAGCGAGAGGTCTTCGTCGTCCTCGCCGAGCCCGGCGTGCCCGGCGGCACCCGGCTGGACACGCCCCGCCTCATCGACATCGCCCCCACCGTCCTGGACCGTCTCGGCATCCCCGTCGACCCCGCCTGGGGCCTGCGGGGCCGTGCCCTGCCCCGGCCCACCGCACCGACTTCGGAATGGTCATGACCGACGCACTTCCCGATCCCCTGATCGCCCTGCGCCCCTGGGAGGCACCCGAGGTGACCTCCTGGGGCCGCCTGCCCATGAACGCCGTGGACCGGAGGGCCGGGGCCGTTTCGCTGGACGGAGACTGGCGTTTCCAGCTGCTGCCCGCGCCGGACGCCCCGGTGGGCGAGGGCTGGTCGTCGGCGTACGTCCCCGGTGTCTGGACCATGCAGGGCACGGACGATCTTCCGCGGTACCTGAACGTCCGCATGCCGTTCCCGGAGTTCCCGCCGGACGTGCCCGCCGCCAACCCGACGGGCGTGTACGAGCGTGCGGTGGACGTGCCGGCCGAGTGGGCCGGGCGGCGGATCGTGCTCCAGGTCGGGGCCGCCGAGAGCGTGCTGCTGGTGCACGTGGACGGGCGGCCGGTCGGGATCTCCAAGGACTCCCACCTGGCCGCCGAGTTCGATCTGACGTCCGTGGTGCGTCCCGGGGAGCGGGCCGCCCTGCGCCTGACCGTCGTGAAGTGGTCGGACGCCTCGCACATCGAGGACCAGGACCAGTGGTGGCACGGCGGGATCACCCGCTCGGTGCTGCTGTACGCGAGGGACCCCCTGCATCTCGCGGACGTGACCGTGCGGGCCCGGCGGGACGGTGCCCTGCGGGTGGACTGCCTCGTGCGGGACTCGGACGGGGCCCTGCCCGAGGGCTGGTACGTCAGCGGGGAGCTGGACGGGCAACTGCTCACGCAGGACACGGAGTTCGACCGGGCCAACGCCGAGGACGAGCGCGTCTCCGGCTTCCTCGGCGAGGC
Organism: Streptomyces azureus; assembly: GCF_001270025.1. Lineage (NCBI taxonomy): Bacteria > Bacillati > Actinomycetota > Actinomycetes > Kitasatosporales > Streptomycetaceae > Streptomyces > Streptomyces azureus. The sequence continues at coordinate 8,210 of NZ_DF968360.1, forward strand.
CCGGCTGCGTGCCGCCGTGCCGGACGTGCGCACCTGGACCGCCGAGACGCCCGAGCTGTACCGCCTGACCGTCCGCCTCCACCGTGCCGACGGCACGGTCGCCGACACCTCCAGCCACCGGATCGGCTTCCGTGACGTCGAGATCACCGGCCGGGACCTGCTGGTCAACGGAGAGCGCGTGTTCATCCGGGGCGTCAACCGGCACGACTTCCATCCGCTGACGGGGCGGACGGTGTCGTACGACGACATGCGCGCGGACCTCGTCCTGCTGAAGCGGTTCGGCTTCAACGCGATCCGCACCGCGCACTACCCGAACGACCCCGCCCTGTACGACCTGGCCGACGAGCTCGGCTTCTACGTCGTGGACGAGGCCGACATCGAGTCGCACGACCACGCGCACGAGATCGCCGACGACCCGCGTTATCTGGGCGCCTTCGTCGACCGGGTCGCGCGGACGGTGCTGCGGGACAAGAACCATCCGTCCGTCATCATCTGGTCGCTGGGCAACGAGTCCGACTACGGCGCCAACCACGACGCGGCGGCGGGCTGGGTACGCCGGCACGACCCGACCCGGCCGGTGCAGTACGAGGGCGCGGCCAAGCGCGGCTGGGCCGACCCGGACCTGGCCTCCGACATCGCCTGCCCGATGTACGCGCCGCTTCAGGAGTGCCTCGCGCACGCCATGTCCGGCACCCAGACCAAGCCGCTCATCCAGTGCGAGTACTCGCACGCCATGGGCAACAGCAACGGCACGCTCGCGGACCATTGGGAGGCCATCGAGGCCACCCCGGGTCTTCAGGGCGGGTTCATCTGGGAGTTCTGGGACCACGGCATCCTCCAGCGTGTGAACGACGGCAGACCGGCCGGGCGTGGGGGCGCCGGGCTCTACGGCAACGGCGTCGCCGCGCCCGGACATCGCTGGGCGTACGGCGGCGACTTCGGGGAGACCGACCACGACGGCGCCTTCATCGCCGACGGTGTCGTCTTCCCCGACCGCACCCCCAAGCCCGTGATGTTCGAGCACCGGGAGATCGCCGCGCCGCTGCGGATCGAGTGCTTCCGGCACGAGGGTGTCGTCCTGGGCAACCACCAGCACTTCCGGGGCCTGGACTGGCTGTCCGGCGAATGGGAGCTGTCCCTCGCCGACGGCGGTACCCTGACCGCCCCCGCCGAGCTGCCCGGTCTGCGGCCGGGCGAGACGGCCGCCGTACCGCTGCCGTTCGAGCTGCCGGAGGACGGCGGCGAAGCGTGGCTGACGCTGCGGGTCACGACGGCCCGGGACGAGCCGTGGGCGCCGCGCGGCACAGTGGTGTGCCTGCCGCAGGCACGCCTGCGGCACGCGTCCCCGGTGCGGCACGCCCCCGTCACGCACCGCCCCGTGGAGGTCGACGAGAACGGGCTGCTGGTCCATCCGCTGCTGACGGCCGGGCCCACGCTGTCGCTGTGGCGGGCGCCCACCGACAACGACGAACTGGGCGGCATGGCGGCCCGCTGGCGGGACTGGGGGCTCGACGCGCTCGCCCGCGAGGTCGTCGCCGTACGGCGTGACCCGGGGCGGGTGGCGGTGGTCTGCGACTACCTCTGCCGGGGCGGGACCGTCCGGCACGAGCAGGTGTTCACGGCGGTCGAGGGCGGGCTGCTGGTGGAGGAGTGCGCCGAGCTGCCCGAGGCGCTGGACGACGTGGCCCGGGTCGGGTCGGTCTTCGAGACGACGGCCGGGCTGAGCCTGCTGGAGTGGTTCGGGCAGGGCCCCTGGGAGTCGTATCCGGACCGGGGAGCGGGCGCGCCCGTCGGCCACCACTCGCTGCCGGTGGACGAGCTGTTCACCCCGTATCTACGGCCCCAGGAGAGCGGCGGGCGGCACGCCGTGCGGCGGTTCACACTGTCCGCGCCGGACGCGACCGGGCTCGCGGTGCGGCTGGACCGGCCACACCAGGTCTCCGTGACCCGCCATCGCGCGACCGACCTCGCCTCGGCCTCGCATCACGACGAACTGGTGCCGCGGCCCGGGTGCGTGGTGCACATCGACGCGGCGCATCGCGGGCTGGGCACGGCGTCGTGCGGGCCCGACACCTTCGCCACCTACCTCGTCGCGGCCGGTGTCCATCGCTGGAGCTGGACGCTGCGCGTTCTCTGAACCCCCCTGTCACCTTCCCGGACACTTCCTCCCCGTCACCCTTCATGGAGCACCCGTGTGCGTTTCGCATGACCACACCCTGGGCGAGGCCCCCCGGTCCGATGCCGGAAGACGCGGTTTCCTGCGCGCCACCGCGCTGCTCGGCGCGACCGCCACGGCGGTGGCAGCGCTGCCGGCCGTCACTGCCCGGGCGGCACCGGCGAGTTGGCGTCCCGACCCTCGCAGCCGCCGCTTCACGCTCGCCGTGATGCCGGACACGCAGTACCTCTTCGACGGGCCGAGCATCGACAAGGCACCGGTCGAGGCGTCGCTGCGCTATCTGCTGGAGCACGGCAGGGAGGAGAACATCGTCTTCCTGTCCCACCTCGGGGACCTCACGCAGAACGGTGCGAAGGAGGAGTTCGCGGCGATCGGCGAGGCGTTCTCACTGCTGGACCGGCGGGGCGTCGGTTACAGCGTCCTGGCCGGCAACCACGACGTGAAGTCGTCGACGACCGACCAGCGCGGTGCGACGCCGTATCTGGACGCCTTCGGGCCGCAGCGGTTCAAGGGGCAGCGGACGTTCGGCGGTGCCTCCCCGGACGGCTACAACACCTTCCACCTGTTCACCGCGGGCGGCCGGGAGTGGATGGTGCTCGCGCTGGACTGGCGGCTGTCGCCGCTGGGCTACGCGTGGGCGGAGGAGGTCATGGCGCGGCATCCCAAGACGCCCGTCATCCTCACCACCCATGAGCTGGTCGCCGAGGACGACTCCCTGTCGGCGTACGGGCAGCAGCTGTGGGACCAGCTGATCGAGGACCACGACCAGATCTTCCTCACCCTCAACGGGCACTACTGGCCCGCCGCCCGCGCGACGCGGAAGAACGCGGCCTGGCACGACGTCCACCTGCATCTGACGAACTACCAGAACCGCTACTTCGGCGGCGCGGCGATGATCCGCCTCTACCGGTTCGACCTGGACCGAAACGTCATCGACGTGGAGACGGTATCCCCGTGGATCCTGGGCCGGGCCAGGAAGGGGCTCAACGAGCTGGAGCGGCAGGAGATGGAGCTGAGCGGCGACGCCGACCGGTTCTCCGTCGGGATCGACTTCCGGGAGCGCTTCTCCGGCTTCGCGCCCGTGCCCGCCCGTCCGGCGCGGCCCGCCTCGAAGATGCTGGTCCCGGGCACGGTGGCGTACTGGCGCTTCGAGAAGCCCGTCGCCGGCACGGTCCGGGACCTGTCCGGGCGCGGCAACGACCTCGCGCTCGTCACGGTGGGCGGCGGCGCGCTGGACTGGTCGGCGGACCACCACCCCGACCAGCCGGGCCACGGCAGCCTGGAGTTCCAGGGCTTCAAGTCCCCACTGAAGGGCGCCTACCTGCGCACGGTCGACAGCGCTCCGCTCAACTCCCTGACCTTCAGAGACGGTTACACCATCGAGGCCTTCTACCGCCTCCCCGCCGACTGGGACCCCGCTCACCACGCCTGGTCGGGCCTGGTCAGCCGCACCGGCACGGGCGGTGCCGCGGGCAAGACCGCCGACGACCCGGACGAGCCGCTGGCCACGCTGTCGCTGTCCAACGACCGCGAGCCGCAGTGGGCCGTGCGCCCGCTCAACCAGGGGGGCATCGCCACCAACTGGGGCCAGGAGACCCCGCTGGAGACCTGGTGGCACCTCGCGGTCGTCAACGACGGCGAGCACACCACGCTGTATGTCGAGGGCTGCCCGGTGGTCCGCAACCCGAAGGCCGCCGCCGTCGGGCTCACCTCGGTGGGGTTGCCGTGGCTGCTGGGCGGCTACGAGTACGCCGGGAAGATCGACCAGATCCTGCACGGACGGCTCGGCGACGTCCGGATCGTCGAGCGGGCGCTGCCCGTCACGTCGTTCATGAACCACTGACCCCCTGACGAGGATCACCATGACCGAACAGCAGCTGCCCGTCTGGGCCGACCCGTCCGTCTCCCCCGCCGGCCTGGACCCTCAGAGCGTCTCCCGTCGCCGACTCCTCCGCCGCGCAGGCCTGTTCGGTGCCGCGTTCACCCTCGGGGCCACCACCCCGGCAGCAGCGTCCGAACGGGGTTCCGGCGGCGACGACCCCCGCCTCGCCTACCTCGTCGGCGACCACCACATCCACACCGTCTACAGCCACGACGCCAAGTACACGTTCTCCCAGCTGGCCGCCGCCGGAGCGAAGTACGGCCTGGACTGGATGGTGTTCACCGAGCACTCCAACCTCGGGCACGCCAAGTACGGCGCTTTTCTGGAGCACGAGGAGATCCTCAGGGCCCGCGCCGAGAACCCGCGTCAGCTGGTCTTCCAAGGCCTGGAGTGGTACATCCCGGCCGCCGAGCACTGCACGGTCTTCTCACCGCCCGGCCCGCACGAGGTGGACCTGCTCTCGCGGTTCGAGCTGGCGTACGACGGCAAACTGCTCGGCTACGACAAGGGCGGCCCCGCCGACGCGGACACCGCCCGCAATGAGGCGCACGCCGTCAAGGCGCTCAAGTGGCTGGCGCAGCAGCGCCGTTCGGGTTACGTCGACGACGTGCTGGTCCTCGCCAACCACCCCATGCGCCTGGGCATCGACTCCCCGCACGAGATGCGCAACTGGCGGGACGCGGCGCCCGGGATCATGATCGGCATGGAGGGCGCGCCGGGCGCCCAGGGCGCCGCCATCCCCGGCTGGCGCGGCGCCACGTCGATCCGCGGCGAGTACGAGAACAAGCCGTCCGCGCAGTCCTGGCCCGGCTACCCGGCGGACGCCTATCTGACCTACGGCGGCTTCGACTGGGCGACCGCCACCGTCGGCGGCCTGTGGGACTCGATGCTCGCCGAGGGGCGGCTGTTCTCGGTCACCACCAACTCCGACGCCCACCGGATCGTCTTCGACACCTGGAAGAACGGCGACTGGCCGCCCGGCCAGACCTTCGACAGCACCGGGAAGCTGCCCGACCCGGTGCACACGGACACCCCGCAGCCGGGCAGCGACTTCTGGCCCGGACAGTTCAGCCGTACCCATGTGGGCGTCACCCGCTACGGTTACCGCGCGGTCATGGCGGGGCTGCGCGCGGGCCGGGTCTGGCTCGACCACGGGCATCTGCTCGACGGGCTCGACGTCCGGCTGAAGCGGGAGCGCGACCGGGGCCGGGGCGTGACGCTCGGTGGCCGGCTGCGGGTCCGCAAGGGCGAGAAGCTCACCCTGGACGTCACCGTGACGACCGCCTCGCGGCCCAACCCGCAGGGCGTCCTGCCCGAGTTGGCGCACGTGGACGTCATCCGCGGCGCGGTACGCGGCCCGGTCGCCGACCGCGACACCTGGAAGGCCCCCGACACCCGCGTCGTCCGCTCGCAGGACGTCTCCGGCCGCACGGGCACCTACACCCTGCGCATCCCACTGGCCGCGGGCGAGGAGTCCTTCTACGTCCGGCTGCGTGGCAGCGACGGCAACCGGCACGGCACCGGCTACCTCGGCGCCTCGGTCGACCCGCACGGGCCGGTTCCGCACGCGCCCGGAGACGGTGACCCGTGGGCGGATACGTGGTTCTATTCGAACCCGGTATTCGTCGACGTGGAAGGTGCCTGACCTGATGAGACGTCAACTGCTCGCCGCCTCCGCGTTATTGGGTGCCTTCACACTGGGCGCCGGGACGGCGTCGGCCGTCGGTGCCCCGCGGTGGGCGGAGACCGGCACGGCGTACACCGACACCCTCGGCGGCGGGCAGGGCCTGGCCAGCCGCGCGGACGGATCCCTGCTGTACCGAGGGATGGCCTCCATCCCGCTGGATTTGCGGGTCAAGGGATGGAACCACATAGGCGACCCGGACATCGCGCGCGGCCATGTCTTCGACGCCTACCAGGGCCCGGACACGGCCACGTCCAAGATGTTCGCGGTCACCACCCCCGCCGGGAAGCGCTACGAGTACGTCCACCCACTGAACCCGGGCGAGAAGCTGAACAACTCCTTCGCCACCGTCTCGCCCGACGACCGGTGGCTGGTGTCGGGCGAGTGGGGCACGCGGAACCGGCTCCAGGTCTTCCCGGCGCCACTGCTGAACCCCTCCACGCCGCCCACCGGCGGCGAGCTGAGGGAAGCCGGGCAGATCACCCTGGACAAGCCCGTGCGCGACGTCCAGGGCTGCGACTTCGTCACCGGGACCCGTCTGCTGTGCGCCTCGAACGACGCCTCGGGCACCCTGTTCCCGGAGATCCGGCCGCTGCTCCAGGTCGACCTGCCCCGCAAGCTGGACGGGCAGCCGGTCACCGGCACGGTGAAGAGCCTCTTCGCGCTGCCGCAGCGCAGCGGGTGCACGGGCACCTTCGAGACGGAGGGCGTCGACTACGACACGAACAGCGGCACCCTGCGGGCGCAGATGATCCCGCCGGGCGTGTGCGCGGTGACGACGGCCGTCCACGCGTACAAGCAGGTCGCCGACTGATCGAGCGGAGGTACGGTGGGCCGCGTGACCGGTGAAGAGTCGCTGCGGCCCCAGTCCCTCATGCTGACGTTCCTGGGCGACCAGGTGCTCGGGCGCGACGTGTGCGTGTACTCGGGCAGCGTCATCGACGTGTTCGCCCGCGCCGGGATCGGCGAGCAGGCGACCCGCTCGACACTGACCCGGATGGTGAACCGGGACCTGCTGCGCCGCCAGCGCGAGGGCCGCCGGATGTACTTCGGGCTGACCGAGCGTTCGGAGGCCGTGCTGCGCGACGGCGAGCGGCGCATCTGGCAGACCGGCGCCGTCAACCGGCACTGGGACGGCACCTGGACCCTGCTCGGCTTCTCCCTGCCCGAGTCCTGGCAGCGCCAGCGCCACGACCTGCGCTCCCAGCTGACCTGGAGCGGCTTCGGCCCGCTGTTCAACGGCCTGTGGATCGCGCCGGGCGAGGTCGACGTGTCGGCGCTGGTGGCCGAGCTCGGCCTGTCCGCCCATGTGAAGGTCTTCCGCGCGCACGCCGACGCCGGGATGGACATCGGCCAGATGATCGAGGAGACGTGGGAGCTGTCCGACCTGGCCGGGCGCTACGAGGCGTTCGTACGGCGCTGGCAGCCGTGGGAGGACGAGCTGCCGGACGCCGACGAGGCTCCCCCGGGCTCCGGCGGGGGGGACCCACGTCTCGCTGCGCTCGTGCTGCGGCTGCGGCTCCAGACCGAGTGGCTGCGGATCGTCCGGCGCGATCCGCGCCTGCCCGTCAAGCACCTGCCGGACGACTGGCCGGCGGAGCAGGCCGAGAAGACGTTCCGGGCCGTGCACGAGAGGCTCTCGCCGCTCGCGCGTGACGCCTCGGAACGCCTGCTCGACCTGGTGCCCGCGCGGCCTCAGGCGTAGAACGCGGCCTCAGGCCCGGAACGGCGGCCTCAGGCGTAGAACCGCGACAGGCTCTGGAGCACCGCGGCCGGCTTGGCGCCGCCCTCTATCTCGATGGCGCCGTCGACCGTGATCTGCACGCCGCCCGGCACCTCCTCGACCTCGGCGAGCTTTGCCACCAGCCGGATGCGGGAGCCGACCTTCACCGGGGAGGGGAAACGCACCTTGTTGAGCCCGTAGTTGACCTTCGTCGTCACGCCCTGGACGTCCAGGAGCTCGGTGAACAGCGGGATGAAGAGGGAGAGCGTGAGGTAGCCGTGCGCGATGGGGGCGCCGAAGGGGCCCTCCTTCGCCTTCTCGGGGTCCACGTGGATCCACTGGTGGTCCCCGGTCGCGTCGGCGAAGGTGTCGATCCGCTCCTGGGTGACCTCGATCCAGTCGCTGGTGCCGAGGTCGCTGCCCGCGAGCTTCTTCAGTTCGTCGAGGCCATTGACGGTGATGCTCATGGAGCCGTCCTTCACTGGGAGTCGGTGCCGTAGCGCTTGCGCACACGGGATTTGAGGAGCTTCCCGGAGGCGGTGCGGGGCAGTTCGTCCGCCACCACGACCGACTTCGGGATCTTGTACTTGGCGAGGCGGCCGGCGAGCGACGCGAGCACCTCGTCGGGGTCGAGGGCCACGCCCTCGCGGGGTACGACGACCGCGCGGGGCACCTCGCCCCACTTGTCGTCCGGCACCCCGATCACCGCGCACTCGACGATGTCCGGGTGGGCGAGGAGCTGGTCCTCGATCTCGGCGGGGTAGATGTTCTCGCCGCCGGAGATGATCATGTCCTTGAGGCGGTCGACGATGTGCACGTAGCCGTCCTCGTCGACCTGGGCGGCGTCGCCGCTGCGGAACCAGCCGTCCGCGAAGGACGCGGCCGTCTCCTCGGGCAGCCCCCAGTAGCCGGGCATGACGTGCGGCCCGCGCACCACGACCTCGCCCACCTCGCCGACGTCGACCGGCGCGAGGTCGGGCCGTACGACGCGTACGTCGCTGAAGAAGTGCGGCACGCCCGCCGACCCCGCCTTGCTGACGGCGTGCTCGGCGTCCAGGAACAGCGTGCCGGGGGCCGCCTCGGTCATGCCGTAGCCCTGGAGGAAGGTCAGGCCGCGCCTCTGGTACGCCGCGATCAGCGGGGTCGGGACCGGGGAGCCGCCGCAGGTCAGGATGCGCAGCGACGACAGGTCGGCGTCCGGCCAGCGCGGGTGCCGGGCCACCTGGTCGAACATGGTGGGCACGCCGAACATGAAGGTGATCCGGTGCCGTTCGATCAGGTCGAAGGTGGCGTCCGGGTCGAAGGCCTCGACCAGGACGCAGGTGCCGCCCTTCAGCAGGACCGGCAGCGTCAGCATGTTCAGCCCCGCGGTGTGGAACAGCGGGGCGGAGACCAGGGCGCGTTCGTCGGCGATCAGGTCGTGGTCGACGAGGACGTTGATCGCGTTCCAGGTGAGGTTGCCGTGGGTGAGCATCGCGCCCTTGGGGCGGCCGGTCGTCCCCGAGGTGTACATGACGATGCAGGTGTCGTCCGGGGTGACCGGCGTGTCGATGGGCTCCTCGGAGGCCGCGGCCAGTGCCTCCTCGTACTCGGCGCCCACTTCGACATACGTACGGACGTCCGTGCTGCCCGGCAGCCCCGCGACCAGACCGGCGTGCGAGGGGCCGTAGACGAGGGCCTTGGCGCCGGAGTCGGCAAGCTGGTAGGCGATCTCGGGGCCGGCCAGCCGGGTGTTGAGGGGGACGAAGACCGCGCCGAGCGTGCCGGCCGCGAACAGGGTCTCCAGATAGGAGGGGTGGTTCGGGCCGAGGTAGGCGACGCGGTCGCCGCGGCGGACGCCCCTCTCGCGCAGGGCGTGGGCGAGTCGGGTGGTGCGGTCGTACAGGCTGGCGTAGGTGCGGGTGGTGTCGCCGTGGATCAGGGCGGTGCGGTGCGGGGTCTTGCGGGCCCGGCGTGCGGGCCACGACCCCAGTCCCTCGTTGCGCATCTCACGCCCCTTACGGTGTCGTCAGCCCGAGCAGGCGGGCGGCGTTCTCCTTGAGGATCTTCGGCCGGACCTCTTCCTTGATCGTCAGCTTGTCGAAGTCGGCGAGCCAGCGGTCGGGGGTGAGGACGGGGAAGTCGGAGCCGAAGAGGACCTTGTCCTTGAGCAGCGTGTTCGCGTACTGCACGAGCTGCGGCGGGAAGTACTTCGGCGACCAGCCGGACAGGTCGATGTGCACACCCGGCTTGTGGGTGGCGACGGCCAGGGCCTCGTCCTGCCAGGGGAACGACGGGTGCGCCAGGATGATCTTCAGGTGCGGGAAGTCGGCGGCGACGTCGTCCACGTGCAGCGGGTTGGAGTACTTGAGGCGAATGCCGCCCCCGCCGGGCACGCCGGCGCCGATGCCGGTCTGGCCGGTGTGGAACAGGGCGATCGTGCCGGTCTCCTCGATCACCTCGTACAGGTCGTACGCCACCGACCGGTCGTTGGGGAAGAAGCCCTGGATGCTGGGGTGGAACTTGAAGCCCTTCACCCCGTACTCCTCGACCAGGCGGCGGGCCTGCTTCACCCCCGCCTTCCCGCGGAAGGGGTCGATGGAGGCGAAGGGGATGAGGACGTCGGCGTTGGCGGCGGCGGCCTCGGCGACCTCCTCGTTGGGGACGGGCGCGGTGCCGGTGGCGGACTCGGCGTCGACCGTGAAGATCACGGCGGCCATCTTCCGCTCGCGGTAGTAGGCGGCCGTCTCCTCCAGGGTCGGCTTCCGCTTGCCCTCGACCTTGAAGTAGGCGGAGGAGGCGTCGTGCAGGTCGTCGTCCAGGGAGGAGTGGCCCTTGGAGGAGACCTCCGCATGGGTGTGGACGTCGATCGCGACGAGGTCGTTCAGGTCCATCACGCCTCCGGGAACTTCGGCGCCGGGATGCCGACCGACTGGAGCTCGGCACCGACCGAGGTGGGCCAGGCGTCCGCCAGGGCGCCGGGGGTCCAGCCGCCGTCGGCGTAGGCCGCCCTGATCTCCTGCGGATGCGACCAGAGTGCCACCTTGTCGCCGCCGATGCCGATGCACTGACCGGTCACGCCGCGCGCGGCCTCGGAGGCCAGGAACGGGACCAGGGCGGCGCAGTCCTCGGGGGTGCCGAAGCCCTCGCCCTTGCGCAGGAAGTCAGGCAGCGGCTCGCCGTTCCTCATGGCCTCGATGTACGGGGCGAACGCCGGGATCGTCTCGGTCATCGCGGTCGCGGCGACCGGCACGATCGCGTTGACGGTGATGTTCGCGCGGCCCAGCTCCATGGACCAGGTGCGGGTCATCGCCGCGATGCCGGCCTTGGCGGCGGCGTAGTTCGTCTGGCCGAAGTTGCCGCGCTGGCCGGCCGGGGAGCCGACCAGGATCAGCGAGCCGCCCTCGCCCTGCTCGCGCATCCGGACGGCGGCGGCGCGGGCGCAGGTGAAGGTGCCTTTGAGGTGGGTGGTGATCACCGCGTCGAAGTCGTCGTCGGTCATCTTCCACAGCACCTTGTCGCGGAGGATGCCCGCGTTGGTGACCAGGACGTCCAGCCGGCCGAACTCCTCGACCGCGCGGGCGACCAGCCGGTCCGCCGCTTCGGCCGTACCGACCGGGACCACCTCCGCCACGGCCCTGCCGCCCGCCTCGGTGATGGACTTCACGGCCGCCTCGGCCACCGCCTCGTCGACGTCGTTGACGACCACGGAGGCGCCGTGGGCGGCGAGGGCGTGGGCGTAGGCGAGGCCGAGGCCCCGGCCGCTTCCGGTGACGACGGCGGCCTTGCCGGTGAGATCGATGCTGGGCACGGGCGGGTCCCTTCACATGGTGATGCTGGTGGTGCGCATCCACGGGATGCGGTGCGGCTACATGGCGCGGGTGCTGCTTCGAGATCGAAGCTAAGAGCAATAATTGTTGACGTCAATAGTTGTTGCCGACCGTGGGGTGCGCAAGACTGTGCCCAGCACCGGAACCGCCGCACGACCAGGGAGCCCGCCATCAGCCGCCAGCACGCCACGAACCCGGCCCCCATCGACGCGCACGAGCCGTGGATGCGCGGGCTGCACGCCGACACGGGCTACCTGCTGTACCGCCTGGGCCTGCGCTCGGGACAGCTCTTCAACGCCTGCCTCCAGGAGTCGGGCCTGCGCCTGCGCCACTACGCGGTGCTGCGCTTCCTCGCCACCTCGGAGGGCGCCCTCCAGCGCGAGCTGAGCACCCGGCTCGGCTACGACCCGAGCGCGATCGTCGGCCTGGTCGACGACCTGGAGAAGCAGGGCTTCGCCGAGCGTCGCCCCTCCCCCGACGACCGCCGCAGCCGGATCGTCGCGCTGACCGAGAGCGGCCGCGCGTTCCTCCGCGACACCGACGAGGCCGGCCAGCGGGTCACGAACGAACTCCTCGGCCCGCTGGACCCGGCCGACCGGGAGGCGCTGCACGCGCTGCTGCTGCGGATCGCCGAGGACGGTCTGAACTGATGTTGTGCAAATGATTGACGGCTGCACGCTGGATGCATAACTTCACCGGCTAACCGAGACCCGTCCCCAGGGAGCTCCCGTGCAGCCATCCCCCTCCGCCGCTCAATCCGCCCCCGATATCCGGCAGTTGCGCCGCGTGGCCGTCTCCGGCCTGCTCGGTACGGCCGTCGAGTTCTACGACTTCCTCGTCTACGGCACGGTCGCCGCGCTCGTCTTCGGCGAGCTGTTCTTCCCCCGGGCCGACCCGGCGGTCGGCACCATCGCGGCGTTCGGCACCTTCGCCGCGGGCTACCTCGCCCGTCCGCTCGGCGGCATCGTCTTCGGCCACTTCGGCGACCGGATCGGCCGCAAGTCGATGATGCTGCTGACCATGGTCCTGATGGGCTGCGGCAGCTTCCTCATCGGCCTGCTGCCGACGTACGACGCGATCGGCGTCTGGGCCCCGATCCTGCTGGTCGCCCTGCGCGTGGTGCAGGGCATCGCGATCGGCGGCGAGTGGGGCGGCGCGATGCTGATGGTCGTCGAGCACGCCGAGCACACGCAGGGTTCCCGGCGCGGCCTGTGGTCCAGCTTCACCCAGCTCGGCGCCCCGCTCGGTTCCGTCCTGTCGGCCGGTGTGGTCACCATCGTCGCCGGCCTGCCCGACGACGAGTTCCGCTCCTGGGGCTGGCGGGTGCCGTTCCTGCTGAGCATCGTGCTGCTGGCCGTCGGGCTGTTCGTGCGCCTGAAGGTCGCCGAGAGCCCGCTGTTCGCCCAGGTCAAGCGGGAACCGGTGGACAAGCCGCCGATCGTGGAGGTGCTGCGCCGCCCGAAGCCCGTGCTGCTCGCCGCCTGCGTCGGCATCGGCGCGTTCACCACGCAGTCGCTGCTGACCAGCTTCATGATCTCCTACGCCGTCGGCCAGGGGTACACCCGCCCGCAGGTGCTGACCGCGGTGACCATCGCCTCCTGCGTGGCCCTCGCCGTCCTGCCCGCCGCCTCCGCGCTGTCGGACCGGGTCGGCCGCCGGCCCGTCGTGCTCGCCGGAGCGGTCGCCTCTGCCGCGCTCGCCTTCCCCGTCCTGGCGCTGGTCGACTCCGGCTCGCCCGGACTGCTGATCCTCGCCCTCGCCCTCGGACACGGCGTCGCCCAGTCCACGATGTACGGGCCGCTCGGTGCCCTGCTCACCGAGATGTTCGGCACTCGCGTCCGCTACACCGGCGCCTCGCTCGGCTACCAGGCGGCCACTCTGGTCGGCGCCGGGTTCTCGCCGCTGATCGCCGGCAGCCTCCTCGCCTCGTACGGCGGCGGGAGCACACCCGTCTCGCTGCTGCTGTGCGCGGGCGCGGCGATCACTGCCGTCACCGTGTGGCGACTGCGCGAGACGCACACCGACGCCCTGGACTCCCCGGCCGCCGTCACCCCCACCCTGGAAGGGACCCCGCGTTGAGGATCCGCCTCGCTCTGCTGACCGCCTGCCTGTCCCTGGCGACCGCGCTGCCGGCGCAGGCCGCCGCCACGGACACGCACCTGGAGGGCCGGCTCCCCTCCGGCGCCGCGTACGTGATGGACGTGCCCGCGTCCTGGAACGGCACGGTGCTGCTGTACAGCCACGGCTACACCCCGGCCGGATCCCCCAACCCGGCCCAGAACACCCCGGGTGCGGCCGCCCGGGACAAGCTGCTGGCCGAGGGCTACGCCCTGATCGGCTCCTCGTACGCGACGACCGGCTGGGCCGTCACCGAGGCGGTGCCCGACCAGCTCGCCACGCTGGACCTGTTCACCGAGAAGTTCGGGCAGGCGCGGCGGACGCTCGCCTGGGGCACCTCGTACGGCGGTTTCGTCACCACGATGCTCGCCGAACGGCACGCCGGCCGGTTCGACGGTTCGCTGTCGATGTGCGGGCTGGTGCAGGGCGGCGTCGCCAACTGGAACAGCACCCTGGACCCGGTGTTCGCGCTGCGCACGCTCCTCGCGCCGGACTCCGGGATCCGGCTCACGGGCTTCACCGGCCAGACGGAGGCGGTGGCGGCCGGGAAGGCGCTCACCACGAAGGTCGACGCCGCCCAGCGGACCCCCGACGGCCGGGCCCGGATCGCCCTCGCCGCCGCCCTGCACGACATCCCCGGTTACAACGACGCCTCGCAGACCGAGCCGGGCCCCACGGACTGGGAAACCCAGCAGGTCAACCAGTACACCGCAGTCCGGGGCCTGCTCCAGATGCCCGCCTTCAGCTGGCGGCAGGAGGCCGAGAGCCGGGCGGGCGGCAACCCGTCGTGGAACACCGGTGTCGACTACACGGCCATGCTCGCCCGCTCCCCGCTGTACAAAGAGGTGACCGAGCTCTACAAGGAGGCGGGACTGTCCTTGCGTACCGACCTCTCGGCCCTGGGCCGGGCGCCCCGGGTGTCCGCCGATCCGCCGGCCGTGCGGTGGATGCGGAACACCAGCGTGCTCTCCGGCCGGCTCGCCGACCCCCAGCTGAACATCCACACGACCGGTGACGCGCTGATACCGGTGCAGGCGGAGAGCGCCTACCGGCGGGCGGCCGGCGCGGCCGGCTCCGGACCGCTGTTGCGCCAGGCCTACGTCGACGCCCCCGGCCACTGCACGTTCACCCCCGGCGAGACGCTCGCCGCCCTGCACACCCTGGAACACCGCCTGGACACCGGCCGCTGGGACACCTCGCCCGCCGCCCTCAACTCCCGTGCGGCAGCCGAGGATCCGACGGCCGAACCCCGCTACGTCCCGTACCGGCCGACCGCCTACTCCCGCCCCCATGACCTCGCCCACCCGGGAGACACCCGGCCATGACCGCTCTGCCGCGAGTCCTCGGCTCCGCTCGCACAGCGGGCGCCCCCACCGCGACCGACCGGCTGCTGTCCGTCCTCGCGGCCTTCGACCACGAGCACCCGGCCCTGTGCTTGACGGACATCAGCCGGCGGGCCGGGCTGAGCCTGACCACCGCCCACCGGCTGGTGGGCGCGCTCACCGAGTGGGGTGCCCTGGAACGGGACGAGTCCGGCGTCTACCACGTCGGGCTCCGGCTGTGGGAGATCGCCGCACTGGCGCCGCGCGGCCTCGCCCTGCGGCAGATCGCGCTGCCGTACCTGGAGGACCTGTACGAGGCGACGCACGAGAACGTGCAGCTGGCGGTGCGGGACGGCGCGGACGTCGTCTACATCGAGTGGCTGTCGGGGCGCTCGGCGGTCGGCGTGCACATCCGCGTCGGCGCGCGCTGGCCGCTGCACGCCACCGGGGTCGGGCTCGCCCTGCTGGCCCACGGGGACCCGGAGTTCCGCGAGGAGTACTGCGCGGGCGAACTCGCCTCCTTCACGCCGTACACGATCACCGACGCGGCGCGGCTGCGGCGGGAACTCGCTGAAGTGCGCCGGAGAGGCGTGGCGGTGAGCGACCGTCAGATCACGGAGGACGCCCTGTCGGTGGCCGCGCCGGTGCGCACGGCGGACGGCTCGGTGGCCGCCGCCGTGTCCATCGTGGTGCCGCACGCCGACGCCCAGGTGCCGGTGCTGGTCCCGGCGGTACGGGTGGCGGCGCGCGGCATCTCACGGGCCCTGGGGTGGCTGCCGGAACGGGCCTGAGGCGGCGGGTTCAGCAGTTGCCCGGCATCGGCTTTCCGGGCGAAGCGGCCGGTGACTCTCAGGCCACGCAGAACTCGTTGTCCTCCGGGTCCCGCAGCACGACACCGTAGTAGTCCATGTCCGGCTCGTCCATGATCCGCAGCACCGTCGCGCCGGTCGAGGTCAGCCGGTCCACCTTGGCCCTGATCCGCCGGGTGCGCTCCGGCAGGGGAACACCTCTGCCACCGCCGACCTTCAGGTCGAGATGCACCCGGTTCTTGACGGTCTTGCCCTCCGGCACCCGCTGGAACCAGATGCGGGGCCCCTGCCCGTCCGGGTCGACGATCGACTCGGGGGTCTCCCCCACTCCTTCGGTCAGTTCCTCCTCGGGCACCCCCATGTCCGCCCAGTAGGCCCGCCAGGTGGGGTGTCCGCCCGGGGCCGGTTCGGGCACGTATCCGAGGGCCTCGGTCCAGAAGGTCACGAGTTTCGCCGGGTCGGCGCAGTCGATGGTCAGCTGCAAGGTGACGTCCATGCCGTGAGCATCGCAGCAGGGTCTGACAACGGCCCCACCACGCCCTGTCCAACAGCACGGCGCGAGACCAACCCTCACGGGGACAACCGTCGCGGCCCGCCGTAAGTCGAACCCCGCAGAGCTCCACAACGCCTGAGACGGGGGAATCGGCGATGGTGCGGTCGGGAAGGCCTCAGCGGTCGGGAAGGCCTCAGCGATGGGCAAGCTGGCTGGCGCGCCACACCGGGTGGCAGCACGTGCTGCGGCTGCTTCTCCTGCTCGTCCTCGCGGGGCTGACGGGCCTCGTCGCCGCCTGGGCCGGGCTTCCCGAGTGGACCTTGGCGGTGGGCATCGTCCTGCTGCTGATCATCGACGACGTGCTGCACTGGTACGTCAAGAAGTGGGGCACCGACCCGAAGGCGCGGTCGGCCCGGGATGACGCCAACCCTTGACGACTGGTGTCACAGAGAGCACATTGTGCACCGCAGGCGTCTCTGAGAGCGCTCTCAGAAATCGCTCGCGCTCCCCCACTCCTCGATGAAGAGGCCCCATGAGCGCAAACCACAGCAAACGCATCTCCGGTCGGCGGCTGATCGCCGGCGTCCCGGCACGCTGGGTCTGGCGGCAGCCGCAACGGCCGTCACCCTGCCCGCGAACGCCTCCGCGCCGCCTCCCCCGCCGGGCTGGACGCAGGTGTTCGCGGACGACTTCGAAGGCCCCGCGGGCGCCAAGGTCGACACGGCCAACTGGCAGTACGCCACCGGCACCGGCTACCCGGGCGGCCCCGCCAACTGGGGCACCGGCGAGATCGAGACCATGACGGAAAGCACCGACAACGTCTCCCTCGACGGCGCCGGCAACCTCCGCATCACCCCGCAGCGCGACGGCGCCGGCAACTGGACCTCCGGCCGCATCGAGACCAACCGCACCGACTTCCAGCCCCGGCCGGCGGCAAGCTCCGCGTCGAGGGCCGGATCCGGACGCCGGAGGTCAACGGCGATGCCGCCAAGGGCTATTGGCCGGCCTTCTGGATGCTCGGCGCGCCCTACCGCGGCAACTACCAGAACTGGCCGGTCGTCGGCGAGCTGGACATCATGGAGAACACCCAGGGCCAGAACACGGTGTTCGGCACCATGCACTGCGGCACCTCGCCGGGCGGGCCCTGCAACGAGAACAGTGGCATCGGCGGCACCACCACCTGCCCGGGCACGGCGTGCAACGCGGGCTTCCACACGTACGCCCTGGAGTGGGACAGGTCTGCCGCCACGGAGGAGATCCGCTTCTCGGTCGACGGCACGGCCTACCACACCGTCAAGGAGTGCCAGGTCGACGCGACCACCTGGAAGAACGCGACCGACCACGGCTTCTTCCTGATCCTCAACGTCGCGATGGGCGGCGCCTTTCCGAACGCCTTCGGCGGCGGGCCGGACGCCGCGACCCAGCCGGGCCGGCCGATGGTGGTCGACCACGTCCGGGTCCTCGAGTCGGTGAGCTGACCACCCACCGCACGAGGGGCGGGCACCCCACAGCCCACCCTCCGCCAGTCCCACAACACCCCGGCCCGACAGAGCCCGTTCAGGACGTGCACTCATCAACCGCCCCGCACTTTTCCCGGCTTTACGTCTTGACGACCCGGGTGGCGTGGAGCACATTGACGGCAATTTGAGAGCGCTCTCACCCTCCCGCACCCGTACCCGAGAGGCATCCCCACATGAGTGACACCTCCGGCAGACCCCGAGCACGGCGCCCCCTCCGTCGGGCGTTCGTCGCCGTCGTCAGCGCACTCGGCCTCGCCGCGGTCGCCGCCACCGCCGCGGCTCCCTCCGCGAGCGCCTCCGCGCCGCCACCCCCGTCGGGCTGGAACCAGGTCTTCCTCGACGACTTCAACGGCCCGGCGGGCAGCGGCGTCAACACCTCCAACTGGCAGTACGCCACCGGCAAGGGCTACCCGGGCGGCCCCGCCAACTGGGGCACCGGCGAGATCGAGACGATGACGAGCAGCACGGACAACGTCTCCCTCGACGGCAACGGCAACCTCCGCATCACCCCCCGCCGTGACAGTGCCGGCAACTGGACCTCCGGCCGCATCGAGACCAACCGCACCGACTTCCAGCCCCCGGCCGGCGGCAAGCTCCGCGTGGAGTCGCGCATCCAGGTGCCGAACGTCACCGGGGCCGCAGCCAAGGGCTACTGGCCCGCGTTCTGGATGCTCGGCGCGCCGTACCGCGGCAACTACTGGAACTGGCCGGGCGTCGGCGAGCTGGACATCATGGAGAACACCCAGGGCATGAACACGGTGTTCGCGACGATGCACTGCGGCACCTCGCCGGGCGGCCCCTGCAACGAGACGAGCGGCATCGGCAGTTCGGCCACCTGCCAGGGCACCACCTGCCAAGCCGGCTTCCACACCTACCGGATGGAGTGGGACCGCTCGACGAGCGTCGAGGAGATCCGCTTCTACCTCGACGGCGTCAACTTCCACACGGTGCGCGCCAACCAGGTCGACGCGACGACCTGGCGCAACGCCACGGACCACGGCTTCTTCGTCATCCTGAACGTCGCGATGGGCGGCGGCTTCCCGGACGCGTTCGGCGGCGGCCCGGACGCGGGGACGCAGCCCGGCCGCCCGATGGTCGTCGACTACGTCCAGGTGCTGTCGTCCGGCGGTGGCACGACGCCTCCCCCGACCGGCAACCGCGACGCCTACTCCACCGTCCAGGCCGAGTCCTACGACGGCCAGTCCGGTGTGAGCACCGAGACGACGTCGGACTCCGGCGGCGGCCAGAACGTCGGCTCGCTGGCCAACGGCGACTGGCTGCACTTCAAGGGTGTCAACTTCGGCTCCACGGCGGCCCGGCAGTTCAGCGCCCGGGTCGCGAGCGGTGCGGCGGGCGGCGTCAGCGGACTGGTCGAGGTGCGGCTGGACAGCCGGAGCAACGCGCCTATCGGGAGTTTCGCGGTGGGCAACACCGGCGGCTGGCAGTCGTGGCGGACCGTTCCGGCGAACATCAGCTCCGTGACGGGCACGCACGACGTGTATCTGACCTTCACCAGCGGGCAGCCGGCGGACTTCGTGAACGTCAACTGGTTCACGTTCGGGCGCTGACGATCTTCGGTACAGGGGGCTCCACGCGCGCGTGGAGCCCCTTTTCGCTGCCCGGATCCCGTGGCCTCAGCGCAGTTCCGCCCGGAACGCCGCCGGCGTCAGATCCGTGTGCTGGTGGAAGAACTTGGAGAAGTTCGCGGCGTCGGGGAAACCGACCGCCGCGCCGACCCGGCCGATCGGCAGGTCGGTGTGGGCGAGGAGCCGTTTGGCCTCCAGGACCACGCGCTTGTCGATGAAGGCCTTGGGGGTGTCGCCGGTCGCGGCGCGGACCGCGCGGACCAGGGTGCGGCGTGAGTAACCGAGCGCGTCGGCGTAGGCGCTGACGCTGTGGTTGGTGGCGAAGTCCTTCTCCACGGCCTCCCGGAAGAGGGTGAAGGTGGAGTCGGACTGCTGTCGTACGGACTCCGCCGAACTGGCGGCGAGATGGGCGAGCCGCAGCAGGAACGCCGTCAGCGAGTGGCGCAGGACGGCGGTGTGCAGGCCCAGCGGCAGCGTGGCCGTGTCCTCGTACTCGCGTCGCAGTTGGCCGAGCGCGTTGCGCAGACCGGCGAGTTGGGCCGCGTCGGGGCGCAGCAGCGGCGGCAGGTCGTAGCGGTACAGGCCGGTGGCCTCCACGGTCGCGCGGGGCAGGAAGCCCGGCTGCATGGTCAGCACCGTTCCGCGGTACTCGCTCGTGCGGGAGAAGCGGTGGACCTGCCCCGGGCGGATCCACAGCAGGTCCCCGGCCGCGGCCTCGTACTCGGTGAAGTCGACCATGTGCCGGACCGGGCCCTCGCCGAACAGCAGCACGACGTGGAAGTCGATGCGGTGCACGCGCTCCAGGGGCGCGTCGGCGTGCCAGGTGCGGCCGGCGCCCATCGGGCCGACCTGCATGCCGACGCCGCCGACGCTCAGCTCGACCGGGAAGGGGAACGTTCTGATCCCGCCGCCGCCTTGGATGCTTCTGTCCGCCATGTCCGCCTCGTACCGCCCCGCTGGTGTGCCGCGCCGCCTCTGGCTGTCCCACTTTCACCACAGGCTGGCACACCGCGACCTTCCGCCGAAAAAGTCAGACTTTTAGTTTTGAACACGTCAGACAAGCTACTTCGCTCCTATGGGGACTTCTTGAAGATGAGCACGCAGACAGCGGACAGTTTCGAATGGACCGAACTCGACCGGCGTGCCGTCGACACCGCCCGTCTGCTGGCGGCCGATGCCGTCCAGCGGGTGGGAAACGGCCATCCCGGGACCGCGATGAGCCTGGCGCCTGCCGCCTACACGATCTTTCAGAAGGTGATGCGGCACGACCCGGCCGATCCGGAGTGGACCGGCCGTGACCGCTTCGTCCTGTCCCCCGGTCACACGTCGCTGACCCTCTACACGCAGCTGTACCTCGCGGGCTACGAGCTGGAGCTGGACGACCTGAAGGCGTTCCGCACGCACGGCTCGAAGACGCCCGGCCACCCCGAGTACGGGCACACCGCGGGCGTGGAGACCACCACGGGCCCGCTCGGCCAGGGCGTCGCGAACGCGGTCGGCATGGCGATGGCCGCCCGCTACGAACGCGGCCTGTTCGACCCCGATGCCCCCGAGGGCGAGTCGCCCTTCGACCACACCATCTGGGCCGTCGTCTCCGACGGCGACCTCCAGGAGGGCGTCTCCGCCGAGGCCTCCTCGCTGGCCGGCCACCAGAGGCTCGGCAACCTGGTCTTCCTCTACGACGACAACCACATCTCCATCGAGGGCGACACCGCGACCGCGTTCTCCGAGGACGTGCTGAAGAGGTACGAGGCGTACGGCTGGCACGTGCAGCGGATCGAGCCGCGGGAGGACGGCGACGTCGACGTGCACGCGCTGTACGCGGCGCTGAAGGAGGCTCAGGCCGAGACCGGGCGCCCCTCGATCATCGCGATGCGCACCATCATCGCCTGGCCCGCCCCGAACGCGCGGAACACCGAGGCCTCCCACGGCTCGGCGCTCGGCGAGGACGAGGTCGCCGCCACCAAGCGCCTCCTCGGCTTCGACCCGGAGAAGACCTTCGAGGCCGCCGACGAGGTGCTGGCGCACACCCGCCAGGCCCTGGACCGGGGCGCCGAGGCGCACGCCTCCTGGGACAAGCGGATCGCCGCCTGGCGCGGCGAGAACCCGGAGCGGGCCGCCACCTTCGACCGGGTCAGCAAGGGCGAGCTGCCCGCGGGCTGGGAGGACGCCCTGCCGGTGTTCGAGCCGGGCAAGGCGGTCGCCACCCGTGCCGCGTCCGGCAAGGTGCTCCAGGCCCTCGGCGCCGTCGTCCCCGAGCTGTGGGGCGGCTCGGCCGACCTGGCCGGTTCGAACAACACCACGATCGACAAGACGTCGTCCTTCCTGCCGAAGGGCAACCCGCTGCCGGAGGCCGACCCGTACGGCCGCACGATCCACTTCGGCATCCGCGAGTTCTCCATGGCCGCCGAGATGAACGGCATCGCCCTGCACGGCAACACGCGCATCTACGGCGGCACCTTCCTGGTGTTCTCCGACTACATGCGAAACGCCGTCCGGATGTCGGCCCTGATGGAGCTGCCCGTGACGTACGTGTGGACGCACGACTCCATCGGCCTGGGCGAGGACGGCCCGACCCACCAGCCGGTCGAGCACCTGGCCGCGCTGCGGGCCGTCCCGGGCCTGAACGTCGTGCGCCCGGCCGACGCCAACGAGACCGCGCTCGCCTGGGCCGAGATCCTCAGGCGGCACACCACCGACCCCGCCCCGCACGGTCTCGCGCTCACCCGCCAGGGCGTGCCCACGTACGAGCCGAACCCGGACGTGGTCCGCGGCGGTTACGTGAGGGCCGAGGCGGAAGGCGGCGAGCCGCAGGTGATCCTGATCGCCACCGGCTCCGAGGTGCACGTCGCCGTCGAGGCTCGTGAACACCTCCAGGCGGCGGGCGTGCCCACGCGGGTCGTGTCCATGCCGTCCGTGGAGTGGTTCGAGCAGCAGCCCCGCGCGTACCGGGACAGCGTCCTGCCGCCGTCCGTGAAGGCCCGGGTCGCGGTCGAGGCCGGTATCGGCCTGACCTGGCACCGGTTCGTGGGGGACGCGGGACGCATCGTCTCACTGGAGCACTTCGGCGCCTCCGCCGACGCCAAGACCCTGTTCGCCGAGTATGGATTCACCCCCGAGAACGTGGTGGCCGCGGCTCGGGAATCCCTCGCCGCCGCCCGTGGCTGATTCGACCGCCCGAAAGAAGATGATCACTGTGACCGAAGCGACCGCGAGCGCGGGAGCACTCAAGCGCCTGTCCGACGAGGGCGTGTCGATCTGGCTGGACGACCTGTCCCGCCGGCGGATCGAGTCCGGCAGCCTGGCCGGGCTCGTGGCGACGGGGGGTGTCGTCGGCGTCACCACCAACCCGTCCATCTTCCAGGCCGCCATCGGCTCCGGTGAGGGGTATGAGGAGCAGCTCGCCGACCTGGCCGTGCGGGGCGTCACCGTCGACGAGGCCGTCCGGATGATGACGACGGCCGACGTCCGGGCCGCCGCCGACGTGCTGCGGCCGGTGTACGACGCCACCGGCGGCCGGGACGGCCGGGTGTCCATCGAGGTCGACCCCCGGCTGGCCCACGACACGGCGGCGACCGTCGCCGAGGCACGGCAGCTCGCCTGGCTGGTGGACCGCCCCAACGTGATGATCAAGATCCCGGCGACGAAGGCCGGCCTGCCGGCGATCACCGAGGTGATCGGCGCGGGCATCAGCGTGAACGTGACGCTGATCTTCTCGCTGGAGCGCTACCGCGAGGTGATGGACGCCTACCTCGCCGGACTGGAGAAGGCGCGGGCGGCCGGTCTCGACCTGTCGGCCGTCCACTCGGTCGCGTCCTTCTTCGTCTCCCGGGTCGACTCCGAGATCGACAAGCGGCTGACGCTGCTGGGCACGGACGAGGCCCTCGCCCTGAAGGGCAGGGCGGCCCTGGCCAACGCCCGGCTCGCCTACGAGGCGTACGAACAGGTCTTCGCCGGGCCGCGCTGGCAGGCCCTGGGCGATGCCCGTGCCAACCGGCAGCGCCCCCTTTGGGCCTCCACCGGTGTGAAGGACCCCGCTTACAAGGACACCCTGTACGTGGACGAACTGGTCGCCCCCGGCACGGTCAACACCATGCCGGAGGCCACGCTGAACGCCGTCGCCGACCACGGTGACGTCCAGGGCGACACCGTCACCGGCGGTTACGCCCAGGCGCGCGCCGACCTGGCGGCCGTCGAGCGGCTCGGCATTTCCTACGACGAGGTGGTGCGACAACTGGAGGACGAAGGCGTCGCCAAGTTCGAGGTGGCCTGGCAGGACCTGCTGGACGCGGTCACCAAGTCCTTGAACAGCAAGGGAGTTGACGCGGAATGAGCGAGGGCATCCCCCAGACGGCCGAGCAGGAGACCAAGGGGACCAAGGAGGACAAGGAGGCCCGGGCCGCCCAGGAGGCGGCCGGGGTGGAGCAGACCGGGGTCAGCGGCCAGGAACACGCGGTCCCGCGCACACAGCACGCCGGCACCGACTTCGCCAACCCCCTGCGCGACCCGCGCGACCGCCGTCTGCCCAGGATCGCGGGCCCGTCCGGGCTCGTCATCTTCGGCGTGACCGGCGACCTGTCCCGCAAGAAGCTGATGCCGGCCGTGTACGACCTGGCCAACCGCGGCCTGTTGCCGCCGGGCTTCTCGCTGGTGGGTTTCGCCCGCCGGGACTGGGAGGACCAGGACTTCGCGCAGGTGGTGCACGACGCGGTCCGGGAACACGCGCGCACCCCGTTCCGCGAGGAGGTCTGGCAGCAGCTCGCCGAGGGCATGCGGTTCATCCCGGGCGACTTCGACGACGACACGGCGTTCAAGCAGCTGCGCTCCGCCGTCGAGGAGCTGGACGCCTCCCGGGGCACCAGCGGCAACTACGCCTTCTATCTCTCGGTGCCGCCGAAGTTCTTCCCCAAGGTCGTCCAGCAGCTGAAGAAGCACAAGCTGGCCGACGCCCCGGAGGGTTCCTGGCGCCGCGCGGTCATCGAGAAGCCGTTCGGGCACGACCTCGACAGCGCCTGCGAGCTGAACGCGATCGTGCACGACGTGTTCGACCCGGAGCAGGTCTTCCGCATCGACCACTACCTGGGCAAGGAAACAGTCCAGAACCTCCTGGCGCTGCGCTTCGCCAACCAGATGTTCGAACCGATCTGGAACCGGTCGTTCGTCGACCATGTGCAGATCACCATGGCCGAGGACATCGGCATCGGCGGCCGCGCGGGGTACTACGACGGCATCGGCGCCGCCCGTGACGTCATCCAGAACCACCTCCTCCAGCTGATGGCGCTCACCGCGATGGAGGAGCCCGCCGCCTTCGACGCGGCGTCGCTGCTCACCGAGAAGCTGAAGGTGCTGCGGGCCGTGCGGCTGCCGGAGGACCTGGGCGGGCACACCGTGCGCGGACAGTACGCGGCGGCCTGGCAGGGCGGCACGAAGGTCCGCGGCTATCTGGAGGAGGAGGGCATCGATCAGGCCTCCACGACCGACACCTACGCCGCGGTCAAGCTCCAGGTGGACAACCGCCGCTGGGCGGGCGTGCCGTTCTACCTGCGCACCGGCAAGCGGCTGGGCCGCCGGGTGACGGAGATCGCGGTGGTGTTCCAGCGGGCTCCGCACTCCCCCTTCGACTCCACCGCCACCGAGGAGCTGGGCTCCAACGCGATCGTCATCCGCGTCCAGCCGGACGAGGGCATGACGGTGCGGTTCGGCTCCAAGGTGCCGGGTACGTCGATGGAGATCCGGGACGTGACGATGGACTTCGCCTACGGCGAGTCGTTCACCGAATCGAGCCCCGAGGCGTACGAACGGCTGATCCTGGACGTCCTCCTGGGCGACGCCAACCTGTTCCCCCGTCACCAGGAAGTGGAAGAGTCCTGGAAGATCCTCGACCCGATCGAGCAGTACTGGGCCACGCACGGCCGGCCCGCGCAGTACGCCTCGGGCAGCTGGGGACCCGCGGAAGCCGACGAGATGCTCGCACGAGACGGACGGAGCTGGCGCAGGCCATGAAGATCGACCTGACCGACACCACGGCAAGCAAGATCAACAAGGCGCTGGTGCAGGGCCGCCGCGCCATCGGCACGCCCGCCGTGGGCATGGTCCTGACGATGGTGATCGTCACGGACGAGGAGAACGCCTACGACGCGATCAGGGCGGCCGAGGAGGCCTCGCACGAGCACCCCTCGCGCACCCTGGTCGTCATCAAGCGGCACGCCCGCACCCCGCGGGACCGCCAGTCCTCCCGGCTGGACGCCGAGGTCCGGGTGGGCGCCGACGCGGGCACCGGCGAGACGGTGATCCTGCGGACCTACGGCGAGGTCTCCGACCACGCCGACTCGGTGGTGCTCCCGCTGCTGCTGCCGGACGCGCCGGTGGTGGTGTGGTGGCCGATGGACTCACCGGAGGTGCCCTCGAAGGACCCGCTCGGGGCACTGGCCCAGCGGCGGATCACCGACCTGTACGCCGTCGCGAACCCACTGGAGGTACTGGAGAGCCGGGTCCGCTCCTACGCGCCCGGCGACACCGACCTCGCCTGGACCCGGCTGACGCCCTGGCGTTCGATGCTGGCGGCGGCGCTGGACCAGGCCCGGGCGCGGGTCACCTCGGCGGCCGTGGAGGCCGAGGCCGAGAACCCGGCCGCCGAGCTGCTGGCCCGCTGGCTGGAGGCGCGGCTGCACGTCCCGGTCGACCGGGTGGTCACCGCCGGACCGGTCGTGACGGCCGTCCGCCTGGGCACGGAGAACGGCGAGATCGTCATCGACCGCCCCGAGGGACCGCTGGCCACGCTCACCCTGCCGGGCCAGCCCTCCCGCACCCTCGCGCTGAAGGTCCGTGCCACCTCCGAACTCATCGCCGAGGAGCTGCGGCGCCTCGACGCGGACGAGATGTACGCCATCGCCCTGAACGGCGAGGCAACCGAGGAGACCCCTGCTCATGTCTGACTCCCCCTCCGGCTCCCCAAGCCTCACGCGGCGGCCCGAGTGGACCGCCCTGGAGGACCACCGCGCGGACGCCCTGCCGCAGCCGGACCTGCGTGAGCTGTTCGCGGCGGACCCGGGGCGCGCCGAGCGCTACGTCGTGCACGTGGGCGACCTGCGCATCGACTACTCCAAGCACCTGGTCACCGACGAGACCCTGGCCCTGCTCCAGGAGCTGGCCACCGCCACCGACGTGTTCGGTCAGCGCGACGCCATGTTCCGCGGCGAGAAGATCAACGTCACCGAGAACCGGGCCGTCCTGCACACCGCGCTGCGCGCCCCCCGGGACGCGGTGATCGAGGTCGACGGCGAGAACGTCGTCCCGGGCGTGCACGCCGTGCTCGACAAGATGTCCGGCTTCGCCAACCGGGTGCGCTCGGGTGAGTGGACCGGGCACACCGGCAAGCGGATCCGGAACGTCGTCAACATCGGCATCGGCGGCTCCGATCTGGGCCCGGCGATGGCGTACGACGCACTGCGGCCGTTCACCGCCCGGGAGCTGACGTTCCGCTTCGTGTCGAACGTGGACGGCTCCGACCTGCACGAGGCGGTCCGCGACCTGGACCCGGCGGAGACGCTGTTCATCGTCGCGTCCAAGACCTTCACCACGATCGAGACCATCACGAACGCGACTTCGGCGCGCTCCTGGCTGCTGGACGGCCTCGGGGGCGACGACAAGGCGGTCGCCAAGCACTTCGTGGCGTTGTCCACGAACGCCGAGAAGGTCGCGGACTTCGGCATCGACGTCGAGAACATGTTCGAGTTCTGGGACTGGGTCGGCGGTCGCTACTCGTACGACTCCGCGATCGGCCTGTCCCTGATGATCGCGATCGGCCCGGACCGCTTCCGGGAGATGCTCGACGGCTTCCGCATCGTCGACGAGCACTTCCGCAACGCCCCCACAGAGGCCAACGCCCCGATCGTCATGGGCCTGCTCGGCATCTGGTACGGCAACTTCCACGGCGCCCAGTCGCACGCGGTCCTGCCGTACAGCCACTACCTGTCGAAGTTCACCGCCTACCTCCAGCAGCTCGACATGGAGTCCAACGGCAAGTCGGTGGACCGTGCCGGGAACCCCGTGGAGTGGCAGACGGGGCCGGTGGTCTGGGGCACGCCCGGCACCAACGGGCAGCACGCCTACTACCAGTTGATCCACCAGGGCACCAAGCTCATCCCCGCCGACCTGATCGGCTTCGCGCGGCCCGTCGCCGAGCTGAGCGACGAACTCAAGGCGCAGCACGACCTGTTGATGGCCAACCTGTTCGCGCAGGGGCAGGCGCTCGCCTTCGGCAAGACCGCCGAGGAGGTGCGGGCCGAGGGCGTGCCCGAGGAGCAGGTGCCGCACCGAACGTTCAAGGGCAACCACCCGACCACGACGATCCTGGCCACCGAACTGACCCCGTCGGTCCTCGGCCAGTTGGTCGCCCTCTACGAGCACAAGGTGTTCGTGCAGGGCGCGGTCTGGAACATCGACTCCTTCGACCAGTGGGGCGTCGAGCTCGGCAAGGTGCTCGCCAAGCGCGTCGAGCCCGCCCTGACCGAGGGCGCGGACGTCCCCGGTCTCGATTCGTCCACGGCCGCGCTGGTGGCCGCCTACCGCAATCTTCGGGAAGTGAACTGACATGCAGATCGGTCTTGTGGGTCTCGGCAAGATGGGCGGCAACATGCGCGAGCGCCTGCGCAACGCCGGCCACACCGTCATCGGCTACGACACCAACCCCGAAAAGTCCGACGTCGCCACCCTGGCCGACCTCGTCAACCAGCTGGAGGCGCCGCGCACGGTCTGGGTCATGGTCCCGGCCGGCGACCCCACCCAGCACGTCATCGACCGTCTGGCGGACCTCCTCAAGCCGTACGACACGGTGGTCGACGGCGGCAACTCCCGCTGGACGGACGACGAGAAGCACGCCGAGGAGCTGAGCAAGCGCGGCATCGGCTTCGTCGACGCGGGCGTCTCGGGCGGCGTGTGGGGCCTGAAGAACGGCTACGCCCTGATGGTCGGCGGCGAGAAGGAGTACGTCGACCGGCTCCGGCCCATCTTCGAGGCGCTCAAGCCGGAGGGCCCTTACGGCTTCGTGCACGCGGGCCGGGTGGGCGCCGGGCACTTCGCGAAGATGGTCCACAACGGCATCGAGTACGCGATGATGCAGGCCTACGCCGAGGGCTGGGAGCTGCTGGAGGCCGTGGACTCGGTGGACAACGTCCGCGAGGTGTTCCGCTCCTGGCAGGACGGCACCGTCATCCGTTCCTGGCTGCTCGACCTCGCGGTCAACGCGCTCGACGAGGACGAGCACCTGGAGACCCTCCGGGGCTACGCCCAGGACTCCGGCGAAGGACGCTGGACCGTGGAGGCCGCGATCGACAACTCCGTGCCGCTGCCCGCGATCACCGCCTCCCTGTTCTCCCGGTTCGCCTCCCGGCAGGACGACTCGCCGCAGATGAAGATGATCGCGGCGTTGCGCAACCAGTTCGGCGGCCACGCCGTCGAGTCCGCGAAGAAGGCGTAGGACGTGGGCGATCTGCTGCTGGTCCGCCACGGCGAGACGGAGTGGAGCCGGAGCGGACAGCACACCAGCTTCACCGACCTGCCCCTCACCCCGAACGGCGAGGAACAGGCCAAGTCGCTGGCTCCGCTCCTGGCCGGCCGTTCCTTCGCGCTGGTCCTCACCAGCCCGCTCGGCCGCGCGGTGCGCACCGCCGAACTCGCGGGCCTGACAGGGGCCGTGCGGGAGGCGGACCTGCACGAGTGGTACTACGGCGCCTACGAGGGCGTCACCACCGAGGAGATACACCGCACCCGCCCCGACTGGGACCTGTGGACCCACGGGGGCCCGCCCGGCTCCGACGGCAAGCCGGGCGAATCCCCCGAGGAGGTCGGCGAGCGCGCCGACCGGGTGCTGTCCCGGGTGGCCGACGCGCTGCCCGAGGGCGACGTGCTGCTGGTGGCGCACGGCCACTTCCTCCGCGTCCTGACGGCCCGCCGGCTGGGCCTGCCGCCTTCGGAGGGGCGGCTGTTCCGGCTGGAGACGGGCACGGTCTGCCGGCTGTCGACCGAGCACGGGCGGCCCGTGATCGCGGAGTGGAACACCCGGGCGTAACCGGCCCCGGCCGGAGGTGAGTTGACAGCCTCCGGCCGGGCGCGTCAGAGTCCCCGCTGATGGAGATCGAGGACATGACACCCGCCGAGGAGCGGGTGTGGCGCGCCTTTCCGCGCGGGCAGGACGTGGACTTCCGGGAGCCGACGGACGAGGACCCGGCGCGGGGCGCGGACTGGGGACCCGAACGGACCGTGCGGGCGGCCGTGTTGCGGGCCCTGCTGCTGAGCGCCCCGCAGGAGGACGGGGAGACGGCCGCCCTCCGGCTGGCGGGCGCGCGGATCACGGGCGTGCTGGACCTCAAGTACGGAGAGGTCGACCACGCCGTGCGCCTCAGCGACTGCTTCTTCGAGGGCGTCCCCGTCCTGTACGGGGCGCGGCTGCGGCAGCTCAACCTGCGCGAATCCGCCCTGCCCGGCCTGGACGCCGCCACCCTCCGCGTGGACGGCGTGCTGCGCATGTCGGACTGCCTGTTCGAGGGGCCCGTCCGGCTCGGCGGGGCGCAGATCTCCGGGGCGCTTTTCATGGACAGGGCCGGTATCGACGAACGGCCCACCGATCAGCCCGCGCTCCAGCTCAACCACGTGACCATCGGCGACGGCCTGTCGGCGCAGGAACTGCGCACCCGCGGCGAGGTGCGCCTGACGGGTGCCTCGGTCGCCGGGACGATCGACCTCAACCAGGCGCGGCTGGAGGCCGGTGCCGGTGAGGTCGCCCTCGACGCGGAGACGCTCACGGTGGAGGGCGACGTCCTGCTGCGCGACGTGGACGTCCTCGGCTGGATCGGCCTGCGCGGCGCCCGGATCGCGGGCCGCCTCGACCTCTCCCACGCGCGCCTGGCGAACCCCGGTGGCACGGCACTGCGCGCCAGCAGCTGCACCGTCGGGGAACTCTGGCTGCGCAGGAGCCCGCCCATGACAGGCGCCCTCAACCTGCGCCGCGCCCAGCTGGACGTCCTGTTCCTCGAACCGGACGTGGTCCCCGAGGAGGTCCTGCTCAACAGCCTCGTCTACACCTCCCTCACCCCGCACGAACCCGCCGAGCGGCGCCTGACGATGCTGGAACGGGACCGCGAGGGCTATGTCCCGCACGCCTACGAGCAGTTGACCGCGGCCTACCGCCGGATCGGCGACGACGACGCCGCCCGCGTCGTCCAGCTCGCCAAGCAGCGCCGCCGCCGCGGCACCCTGCCGTGGTACGGCCGGTTGTGGGGCTACGTCCAGGACGCGGCCGTCGGCTACGGCTTCCGGCCCCTGCGCGCCGCCGGCTGGCTGGTGTCGCTGCTGGTGATCGGCTCCCTGGCCTACGCACTGCACCACCCCCAGCCGCTGAAGGCGGACGAGGCCCCGCAGTTCAACCCGGTCTTCTACACGCTCGACCTGCTGCTGCCGGTGATCTCCTTCGGGCAGGAGGGCGCGTTCGCCCCCACCGGCGGGTACCAGTGGCTCTCCTACACCCTGGTGCTCACGGGCTGGATCCTGGCCACGACGGTCGTCACCGGCATCACCCGGTCGGTCAGCCGCCAGTGAGCGTCCGCACCGCGTGCTGTGCCGCCAGCCGTACCGGGGCGTTCGGGGCACCGTAGCCCCGGTAGCCGTCGTCGCGCTGGACCAGTTCGAAGAAGACGCGGCCGACGGTGCGGGTGTAGCAGTGGCGGAAGGCGCCGTGGGCGTCGCGGTCGTAGAGGATGCCGAGGTCGCGGTAGGTCTCCAGCTCACCGTCGGCGAACTCGAAACGGGCGGCGAGATCGTCGTAGTAGTTCGCCGGGACGGGCAGCAGACTGCCGCCGGCCTCCCGGAAGCGGCGGGCCGAGGCGACCACGTCGTCGGTGGCCAGGGCGATGTGCTGAGCGTGGACGGTGTCGTCCATGGGCGCGGCGCCGACGGTGAGGGCGATCCGGACACTGCCGTCGGCGTTGGTCACGGCACGGCTGCGCAGCAGACCATAGGGGTCGGCGACGTCCACGCTCTCCTGGGCGTGCAGGCCGAGCACGCCCCGGTGGAAGAGGGCCGCCTCGTCGAAGTGGTGCCAGGGCTGGACGAGGGCGAGATGGTCGATGCGGCGGACGGCCGCGGGGGCGGGTGCCGGGTCCGTGTCCTCGAAGTCGGCCCGCCAGTCGGGCAGGTCCGGACGGCCGGTGGCGCAGAAGAAGAGCTCCGTGCCGTCGGGGGCGGCGACCGCGTCGAGCGGGGCGTCCTCGGGTGCGCGGCGGCGCGGCAGGACGGGGGCCAGCAGCGCCTCGGCACGCCGGGCCGCCGCGGCCGGGTCCGGTGACTCCAGCCCGATCGCGGCGAGCTGGGTGCCGTCGCGGCGGACGGCCGGCCCGGTGTTGACGAGGATCCGGGCGTCCCCCTGCTCCCACAGGGTGACGGGCTTGCCGCGATGGCGGGCGGTGCGGATGAATCCGAGGGCGCCGAGCAGGGCGGTGAGGGGCTCGGCGTCGGGCGTG
Source organism: Streptomyces azureus (assembly GCF_001270025.1). NCBI lineage: Bacteria > Bacillati > Actinomycetota > Actinomycetes > Kitasatosporales > Streptomycetaceae > Streptomyces > Streptomyces azureus. The sequence goes on from NZ_DF968360.1 coordinate 39,847, forward strand.
ACCAGCTCGGCGAAGGCGACGCCGGTGGGGACGACGGGCTCAGGCAGGGCGGCCCGGCCCACCGTCTCCTGAAGGACCAGCAGGGAACGCCGGGCGTCGACGGCGGTCGGACCGGCCTCGGCCTGCCGGAAGACGTCGTTGAAGACTTCCAGGGAGAGCGGGCCGTCGTAGCCGGTGCGCAGCACGTGCCGCACCAGGCCGGCCACGTCGAAGCCTCCCTGGCCGGGGAAGCAGCGGTAGTGACGGCTCCACTGGAGGACGTCCATGGCGAGCAGCGGGGCGTCGGCGAGCTGGAGGAAGAAGATCTTCTCGCCGGGGATGTCCTCGATGCCCTTGGGGTCCGAGCCGCGCGAGAGGATGTGGAAGCTGTCCAGGCAGGTGCCGAGGGCGGGATGCCCGGCCGACTCGACGATGCGCCAGGCGTGGTCGTACGTACTGACGTGCCGCCCCCACGCGAGCGCCTCGTAGGCCACCCGGATCCCGGAGTCCCGGGCGAGGTCGGCGAGCCGGCTCAGCTGCTCGGCGGCGAGGGCGTCGTCGTCCACCGCCTGCGGGGAGACGCTGGAGCAGACGAGGACCGTGTCTGCGCCGAGCCGGCGCATCAGCTCGAACTTGTGGCGGGCCCGCCGCAGGTTCCGGGCGAACTCGTCCCCGGGGACGGCCTCGATGTCCCGCATCGGCTGGTACAGGTCGACGGTGAGGCCGAGGTCGGCGCAGCGGGCGCGGACCTCCTCGGGGGTGAGGGGGCTGGCCAGCAGGTCGTTCTCGAAGATCTCCACCCCGTCGAAGCCGGCCCGGGCGGCGGCCGTGAGCTTCTCGGTGAGGGATCCGCTGAGGGAGACGGTGGCGATGGACGTACGCACGTCGGTACCTCTCTTCAGTTCGATGCCCCTACGGCTCCGGCCAGTTCGGTCAGGTCCGCCAGCATCCGCGCGGCGTCGGGTTCCCGCCCGGTGAACAGGCGGAACGCGTCGGCTGCCTGGAAGGCGGCCATGCCGCCGCCGTCGAGGGTGGCGCAGCCCAGCGCGCGGGCGGTGCGCAGCAGTTCGGTCTCCAGCGGGCGGTAGACCACCTCGGCGACCCACAGCCGGGGGTGGAGCAGCCCGGCGGGCAACGGCAGGCCGGGGTGGGCCGCCATGCCGGTGGGCGTGGCGTGGACGATTCCGTCGGCCTGCGCGAGCAGCCGCGCCTGCCGGTCCGGGGGCGCGGCGGCGGCACGGCCCCGGCCGAAGGCGCGGTTCAGGGAGCCGGCCAGCGCGGCGGCCCGTTCGGGCAGGGCGTCGACGACGGTGACCCGCTCGGCGCCGAGCGTGAGCATGGCGTGCGCGACGGCCGCGCCCGCACCGCCGGCGCCCAATTGCACGACCCGCTCCAGCGGCGCGTCGGGCAGCCCGCGCGCGAAGGACGCGGCGAAACCGGTGACGTCCGTGTTGTGGCCGACCGCTCGGCCGTCCTCGAAGACGACGGTGTTGACCGCGCCCAGCGCCTCGGCCTGCGGGGCGAGCGCGTCCAGGTGCTCGATGACGAGCTGCTTGCAGGGGTGCGTGATGTTGAGCCCGTCGAACCCGAGGTCGCGGGCGGCCCGCACCAGATCGCCCACCGCCTCGGGCGGCACCCCGAGCGGGTCGATGTCGATCAGCCGGTACAGCAGGCGCAGGCCCAGCCGGTCGCCCTCCCGCTCGTGCAGCGCCGGGCTCAGCGACGGGCCGATGCCGGAACCGATCAGTCCGACGAGATACGAGTCCTTGGGCACACGGGCCTCCCGAGCGGCTCACTAATGTACGAACTAGTACGTTAGCTATATCAGCCGGGCGCGACCGCGGGAAGGCCCCGGCGGGATCCGGGCCCTGCTCCTAGAATCACCGGCACCGGCCCCTCCGCCCGAAGGAACCTGATGACCAGCGTCGAAGAACCGGCACGTCCTGGCGAGCGCGAGCGCGTTCGTGACGCCGCCCGCACCCAGGCCGAGATCCTCGACGTCGCCACGCAGGAGTTCGCCCGGGCCGGCTACGACGGGGCCCGGGTGGACGAGATCGCCGCCCGCACCCGCACCACGAAGCGGATGATCTACTACTACTTCGGCGGCAAGGAACAACTGTTCACGGCCGTGCTGGAGCGGGCCTACGGCGTGATCCGGGAGGCCGAGCAGCGGCTCGACGTCGAGCACCTGGACCCGGTGGCGGCCATCCGGCGCCTCGCCGAGGTGACCTTCGACCACCACGAGCAGCACCCGGACTTCATCCGCCTGGTCAGCATCGAGAACATCCACGAGGCGCAGCACATCGCCGCCTCCGAGAAGCTCGGGAAGATCGGCTCCCCCGCCCTGGACGTGATCCGCCGCATCCTGGAGGAAGGACGCAGGTCAGGGCTGTTCACGGCCGACGTCGACGCCGTCGACCTGCACGCGATGATCTCCTCCTTCTGCTTCTTCCGGGTCTCCAACCGGCACACCTTCGGCGCGCTGTTCGGCCGCGACCTGGTCGACCCGGCGCAGCGCGCGCACTACCGCGCCATGCTGGGCGACATGGTGATCGCGTACCTCACGGCGGAGCGCGCGGCGGACTGAAACGTCCGGCGTCGAACGTCGAAGCACAACCCCTTGACACCGGCGGCACGCGGGCGCAGCATCCCTAGCCATCCCCTAGTAACTATCCAGTGGGTTAATTAGCCGCGATCCGGCACGTCCCCCTTCGCTCGTCCTTCTGTTCACTCCGCCTATGGTGGAGCCCCCTAAGGAGCCGCCGTGTCCGTCCCCGCCACGCCCGAAGGGGCCGCAGCCCCGCCCGGCCAGCCCAGGAAGGCCGCGACCGCCGCCTGGATCGGCAGCGCGCTGGAGTACTACGACTTCTTCATCTACGGCAGCGCCGCCGCACTGATCTTCCCCGAGGTGTTCTTCGACGAGTCCGACCCGGCCACCGCGACCCTGCTGTCGCTGGCCACGTTCGGCGTCGCGTACGCCGCCCGCCCGGTCGGCGCGCTGGTGCTCGGGCACTTCGGCGACCGGCTCGGCCGCAAGAAGATCATGGTCTTCACGCTGATGCTGATGGGCCTGTCGACGTTCCTGATCGGCTGTCTGCCGACCCGGGATCAGGTCGGCACGCTCGCCCCGGTCCTGCTCGTGCTGTGCCGGGTGCTCCAGGGCGTCTCGGCGGCGGGCGAACAGGCCAGCGCCAACTCCATGACGCTGGAGCACGCGCCGCCGGGCCGGCGCGGCTTCTTCACCAGCTTCACCCTCAGCGGCACGCAGGGCGGGCAGTTGCTGGCCACGCTGGTGTTCATCCCGGTCGCCGCGATGCCCGAGGAGCAGTTGCTGTCCTGGGGCTGGCGGGTGCCGTTCTGGCTGAGCGTGGGAGTCGCCGTCGCCGGCTGGGTCATCCGGCGCAGGCTGGACGAGACCCCGGCCTTCGCCCAGCAGGCCGCCGAGGAGGGCGTCGTCAAACTGCCGCTGGTGGTGCTGCTGCGTGAGCACTGGGCGGATGTGCTGCGGGTGATCGCGGGCGCGCTCATCGCGTCGGTCAGCACCATCTTCACGGTGTGGGCGCTGGCGTACGCCACGAGCGACGCGGTCGGCATGTCGCGCACCGCCATGCTGTGGGTGGGCGCCCTGGCCAACCTCGTCGCACTCGCCGCGATCCCGCTGTGGGCCACACTGTCCGACCGGATCGGCCGCCGCCCGGTGTACCTGATCGGTGCGGTCGGCAGCGCGGTGACGATGTTCCTGTACCTGTGGGCCGTCTCCACGGGCTCGTACCCGCTGACGTTCCTGCTGGGCATCCTCTGCTTCGGCGTGGTCTACAGCGCCGCGAACGGCGTGTGGCCCGCCTTCTACGGCGAGATGTTCACGACCCGGGTCCGGCTGTCCGGCGTGGCCATCGGCACGCAGATCGGCTTCGCCGCGGCCGGCTTCGCGGTGACGTTCGCCGCGCGGATCGCGGGGCCGGGCGGCGACGACTGGTCGGCGGTGGCCCTGTTCACGGCGGCCTTGTGCGTGCCGCCGGTCATCGCCGCGCTGTCGGCCCGCGAGACGCACCGGGTTCCGACGGAAGCGCTGGGCGTACCCCCGGCCCGGGCGACCACGGAGCCGGAGAAGGTGACGGCCTGAGCCCGGACCGCTCCCTGCCGGGCCCTCCCGGGCCCGGCGGCGGGTGGTCGGTCCGTTCAGCTGTTGGACCAAGCCCGGCGGCACAGCACCAGGCGATAGCCGTCGGGGTCCTCGATGGTGACGCCCCATTCGTTCCAGTAGGGGTTGGGGGATACGACCCACGTGCCGCCGTGCCGCTCCAAGCGGGCGATCAGGTCGTCCGGGACCGGGTCGTCGGCGTAGACGACCAGCAGATCCTCCTCGGTGGGGCGGGGCTCCACCGGCCTGGCCGCCTCGTACACGAGCTCCAGATGCCAGTCGGCGTCGGGCCAGCCGAGCATCAGCAGGTCGTGGTGGCCCGGTTCGGATCCGCCCTCGGACCGCCACACGACACTGAGCCCGAGCCCCTCGCGCCAGAACCGCTCGGCCGCCGCGAGGTCGCGGGAGGGACGGGCGATCCGGATGTGGCTGCGACCGTTCACGGGCATGGCGACCTCTTCTCGTGGCGTCCTGGTCTACGGCGGCGCTCCGCCTCGCAGCCTAGGAAGCCGGCCGCCGCGTGGCATCGGCCATCGGTCCTGGGCCCTGGAGACTAGGGCCCCGGCAGGCAACGTCTGCCCGTCAAGGAGCGGCGTCCGGTGCGTGCTCTGGGGGTACCCCCTGCTCGAAGAGCCTGGGGGAGTGCCGGCCGGAAGCCCTCGTACTGGATGTACTCGGGCTTACGGCCGGTGCGGCGAGAGGGCGTGCCGGGCGTCGCGACGGGGCGAACGTCGCCTGCCGGGGCACTAGGCCTTGGTGTGCACGAGCTGGATCAGGTTGCCGCAGGTGTCGTCCAGCACCGCTGAGGTGATGCTTCCCATCTCCAGCGGCTCCTGGGTGAACCGCACACCGAGACCGCGCAGCCGCTCGAACTCCGCCTGGACGTCGTCCACCGCGAAGGAGGCGGCCGGGATGCCGTCCTCGACCAGCGCCGTCTTGTACGGCTGTACCGCGGGATGGCCGGAGGGCTCGAGCAGGAGCTCCGTCCCGTCGGGGTCCTCCGGCGAGACCACGGTCAGCCACCGGTCCGTGCCCACGGGGACGTCGTGCTTCTTCACGAAGCCCAGGACGTCGGTGTAGAAGCGCATGGCCTTGTCCTGGTCGTCGACGAAGACGCTGGTGATGTGGATCCTCATGAAATGTCCTCCGGTGCGTCGTGCTTGAGCCATCGGGTCATGACGCGCTCAAGGGGTTCGGTGTTCAGGTCGTGGAACTTGTAGCGGCCCTCGCGCCGCGAAACGACCAGACCCGCCGATTCCAGTACGGCCAGATGCTGACTGACCGCTTGGCGCGACAGCCCCAGACCGTGCTTGGTGACCAGCCGCGTGCAGATCTCGAACAGGCTCTGGCCGTCCCGTTCGGCCAGCTCGTCCAGGATGCGCCGACGGGTGGGGTCGGCCAGCGCCTTGAAGACATCCTCCGCCATGCCCCCACGATAGGCAAGTAGCGACTTGCCTATCAAGTCACCTGCGCCGCTGCCCGTACTCACCCGGTGGCGCCCGGCAAGATCGGACCGTTCACCTGTTTCTGCGTGATCACGAATGGTTCCTTCACGAGGATGGGGTCTGAGGTGGTCCGGGCGGGGTATGCCGGATCTCACCTCGACGAGAGCGACGGAGGATGAGCGATGGCACAGCTGCGACAAGACGTCGACCCGGGTGAGGCCGGGCTGGATCCGGAGGCGCTGGGCCGCCTGGACCGGCACTTCGCCCGGTTCGTCGACGAGGGCCGGCTGCCGGGCTTCCTCGTGTCCGTCGCCCGTGCCGGACGCGTCGCCCACCTCACGACGTACGGTCTGCGCGACATCGCGGCCGGGCAGCCCGTCGAGCCGGACACGCTGTGGCGGGTCTACTCCATGACGAAACCGGTCACCGCCGTCGCCGCGCTGCTGCTGGTGGAGGAGGGCCGGCTGTCACTGGACGACCCGGTCGCCGACCACCTGCCGGCCTTCGCCGACCCGCGGGTCTACGTCGGCGGCTCCGGGTCCGACGTCCGGACCCGCCCGGCCACCGGCCCGATACTCGTCCGGCACCTGATGACCCACACCTCGGGCCTGACCTTCGGCTTCTACCACGCCCACCCGGTGGACGCCCTGTACCGCGAGGCCGGTCTGGAGTCGTCGGTGCGGCCGGGCGCGGACCTGGCCGAGACGATCGAGGTGTACGCGAGTCTGCCGTTGCAGTTCGAGCCGGGCACGCAGTGGAACTACTCGGTGGCGAGCAATGTCCTGGGCCGGGTCATCGAGGTCGTGTCGGGGCAGCCGCTGGACGTGTTCTGTGCCGAGCGGATCTTCGGCCCGCTCGGCATGACGGACGCGGGGTTCCACGTCAGGGACGAGCAGGCGCCCCGGCTGTCCGAGATGTACGGGGAGAAGGAGGGCGGCGGCATCGAGCGGATCCCCGGGCTGCCGCTGCGCGGCGGCCGGCCGCGGTTCCTGTCCGGCAGCGGCGGCATGGTGGCCTCCGCCCACGACTACCACCGCTTCATGGAGTTCCTGCGTCGCCGTGGCGAGCTCGACGGCGTCCGGCTGCTCACGCCGGAGACGGTGGACCTGATGACCCGCAACCACCTGCCCGGCGGCGCCGACCTGCGTGCCTTCGGCAGCCGCCCGGCCCACGACGAGCCCGGCAACGAGGGGCTCGGCTTCGGGCTCAACGTCTCCGTGGTGACCGACCCGTCCCGCACCCAGGCGCCGTCCGGGCTCGGTGCCTACAGCTGGAGCGGGGTGGCCACGACGACGTTCTGGGTCGACCCGGGCCGCGACCTGACGGTGCAGTTCATGACGCAGGTGCGGCCCAGGACCTCCCACACGTTCTTCCGCGACCTCAAGAAGTTCGTCCACGAGGCCGTGTCGGGCTGACTCCCGCTACTGGTCGACGCGGAGGGTGAACTCGACGCCTTCCCGGGCGAGTTCACTCAGCCACTGTTCGGACCGGGCCGCCGTCTCGGCAGCACGGTTCAGACCCGGCGGCAGGGAGCCGTCCAGGACGTGGCGGACGCCCAGGGCGAGAGTGCGCGAGACGCAGCGGGCCATCGCGCTCTCCCGCGCGTCGCCGACCAGGTCCAGGAGGTAGCCGCCCGCCCAGGTCCGCCCGGTCCCGGCCCGCACGTCCAGCGACACGGCGAGGACGACCCGGTCGCGGTCGTCGTCCGTGGTGGGGTGGGCGGCGGCCAGCTCCTGCGCCAGGGCTGCGATGCGGGCGTCGTCGCCCCGCTTCAGCTCCTCGAAGACGCCGCCCCAGGCGCGCAGCCAGCCCTCCAGACGCAGTGTGCCGCGTACGAACGTGCGCGGTGTCCAGGCGTCCGGCAGTCCGTACTGCGCGACGAAGGGGACGCTGTCGCGGTTGGGGTAGACCTCGAAGGTCTCCCCGTCGACGACGTGCCGCCGAGTCGCCTCCCACGGGCGGTCGGCGACCGTCTCGGCGCCGCCCTCGATGTAACGGGCCGGGGAACGCAGGGCGTTGAGGACACCAGCCGGTGCCCAGCTGAAGCGGTACGTGAAGTCGTTCGGGACGGCCGGGACGCCGCCGCAGTACGACGTGAGGGTGTACGAGGCCGGCGTCTGGTCGCCGATGGCCTCCCGGGCCCGGGCGACGAGGGCGTGGGCGAAGAGGTGGTCGATGCCCGGGTCGAGCCCGGCCTCGGTGAGGACGACGACCCCGGCCTTCCCGGCGGCGGGCACCTGGTCGAGGACCGCCTGGGACACGTAGCTGGAGCAGGCGAAGTGCGCCCCGAGCCGGACGCACTCGGCGAGCAGCGGCGCGTGCTCCGGCGCGGGCAGCATGGACACCACGACGTCGCCGGGCGCCAGTTCGGCGGCGAGGGCGGGCAGCGTGTACGCGCGGGGCTCGGCCCGTCCGGCCAGGCCCAGCCGGTCGAGGGCGTCGGCCGCGCGGCTCTCGGTGCGGTGCCAGAGCCGTACGCGCTCGGCGGTATCGCACAGGGCGGCCAGCCCACTGCCCGTGGACAGGCCGGCGCCGATCCAGTGGACGGTGCCGCTGGCGGATACCGGGTCAGTGGTCATGGATCTCCCCGTTGTCGAGGCCGTGTTCACGGCATGCCTGACGGAACCGGTCCAGACAGCGTCCCCAGGGCCCGGTGACGCCGAAGTCGAGCAGGTGGGGCAGGAGGGCGGCGGAGAAGTCGGCGCTGGACTCCAGCGGCAGCAGGGAGGGCAGGTTGTCGATGGCGATCAGGTCGAGCGGGGGGTGCTCGCGCAGCCGGCGGACGGGCTCGTCCCAGTCGGTGGTCTCGTCGTACACCGGAAGGACGTTGAGCGGGGAGCCGACGTCACACGTCACGTCGCACAGGGTGCGCAGGCGGCGGTCCGCGGTGTCGAGGTCCTGCTCGCGGAGGAAGGGCGGGACCGGGCTGGTGGCGAGCACCGCGTTCACCATCACGTCGTGCTCCAGCAGGGCGCGGCGGTCCAGGTCGCGGGTCTCGGCGAGGTCCCAGCAGGTCGGGTCCGCACCGGCGGTGGCGAACGCCGTGCGGGCACCGCGGCCGCTGCGCCCCAGGGCGCCGATGACCAGGCCGGTGAACCCGGCGTCGTCCGCTGCGGGCTTCAGCGTCTCGTCCAGGGCCTCCTTCGTCGTGGGCGTCAGCGGTGCGCGCAGCCGGCCGCGGTGCTGGAGCACCGCCAGGGCCGCGCCGAGGTAGCCGGCCCAGAACCCGAAGGCGGCGAGACGACGCCCGCTGTCGTCCACCAGGTACTCCAGGTCGAACAGCGCCCCGCCCCCGGCGGCGAACCGGCGCAGCAGACCGGCCGCTTGGGGCTGGCCCTTGTAGGCGTGGCCGAAGAAGACGTGCCGGTGCGTCAGCTCGGCCGGTTCGCCGGGCAGTTCCTTCAGGCCGAGCACGACGGCGTCCCGCGGGGCCGACACCCAGGAGCCCGCGGGGGCTACGCGGCAGCCGGCCGCCTCGTACTCCTCGATCGGGAAGACCCGCTGCGGGGAGTCCTCGACGGTCAGGGCCACTCCGTTCTCGACGAGCCGCCGGGCGTCGTCGGGCACGACCGGCGTGCGCCGCTCGGTCGTTCGGGCCTCGTGGCGCAGCCACAGATGGAGCTCGGTCATACCAGGTGGGCCTCCGGACGTGAGGCGCCGGCCGCCGAGGACCGGCGCTCAAGGGGCGGATGTCCACGAAGCGTACGCGGCCCGCCCACGGGTCGCGCGCCGATACGCTCAGGTCACGTCGAGGAACCGGAAGCCGGCCCCGGCGTCTCAGGAGGAACTGACCACCGCGTCGAGGTGGGGCAGGTGGTGGTCGAGGCGCTCCCGCTTGGTCCGCAGATAGGTGATGTTGTTCTCGCACGGCGGGATCAGCAGCGGCACCTGCTCGGCGACCTCGATGCCGTGGTTCACCAGCGCCTCGCGCTTGCGCGGGTTGTTGGACATCAGGCGGACGGACTTGACCCCCAGGTCGTCGAGGATCCGGGCGGCCACACCGTAGTCGCGGGCGTCCACCGGCAGGCCGAGGGCGAGGTTGGCCTCGACGGTGTCCAGACCTTCCGCCTGGAGGGCCATCGCGCGCAGCTTGGCGAGCAGGCCGATGCCGCGGCCTTCATGCCCTCTGAGGTAGACGACGACACCGGCGCCCTCGGCGACGACCGCGCGCAGGGCGGCGTCGAGCTGGTCGCCGCACTCGCAGTGCTGGGAGCCGAAGGCGTCGCCGGTCAGGCACTCCGAGTGCAGCCGGATGAGCACGTCGTCGGTGCCGAGGTCGCCGTAGACAAGGGCCACTTGTTCGTCACCGCGGTCGTGGTCCAGGTAGCCGACCGCCTGGAATTTCCCGTACACGGTGGGCAAGGGGGCATTCACGACGCGTTCCACGCCGGTCCGCTGCGGTGACTTCTTGCCGAGTACGCCAATTTTTTCTGTCATGATTCTCGAGTTCCTAAGCAGAGACGAAAGGCCGTGACGTTATGAGTGACTTGGTGCCGGCGGACACCACTGAAGACGTACGGACGCGGGGCGCCGGTGTCTCACGGCAGGTCGCGGTGCTTCCCGTGGGGAGCTTCGAGCAGCACGGTCCGTATCTCCCGCTGGCGACCGACACGCTCGTCGCCTGTGCCGTCGCGCGGGAGATAGCCGGCGCGTACCCGGTGCACCTCCTTCCTCCGGTGACGATCTCGTGCTCGCACGAGCACGCGGCCTGGCCGGGGACCGTGAGCATCTCCTCGGTGACCCTTCATGCGGTGGTACGGGACATAGCGGCTTCGCTCCGCCGGTCGGGCGTCGACGCCTTGGTGGTGGTCAACGGGCACGGCGGAAACTACGTGCTGGGCAACGTCGTTCAGGAATCCTCCGCCCGCGGCGAGCGGATGGCGCTGTTCCCGGCCCCGGAGGACTGGGAGGCGGCGCGCGAGCGGGCGGGTGTGGTCGCCTCGCTGCTCACCGACATGCACGCGGGGGAAATAGAGACCTCCATCCTTCTGCACGCTCATCCCGAAATGCTCCGACCCGGTTATGAGACTTCCGATTTCGTCGCTGACGACCGGCGTCATCTGCTCACCCTCGGCATGTCCGGTTATACCGATTCCGGTGTCATCGGCCGTCCCTCGCTGGGTTCTGCGGAAAAGGGGAAGGAACTCCTGGGGAGCCTGACGGATTCCTTCGGGGCGTATTTCTCGCTGCTGACCTCCGACGAGTAGTCAGGCTCGGTCGCGAGGCCGGGTCCGGGGGCCGGTGAGGCGGCCTCGGCCCCGGCGCGCAGGCCCGCGTACCAACGGGCGACGAGTACGACCAGGCCGGGCAGGCTCGCCACGAGGCTCAGCACGCCGTAGACGACCGCGACGGCGAGTCCCCGGCCGGCGCCCAGGCCCGCGGCGCCGAACGCCCAGGCGGTGACGCCTTCCCTCGGTCCCCAGCCGCCGACGTTCAGCGGCAGGCCCATGGCCAGCAGCGCGAGTACGGCGAGGGGTACCAGTACGGCCACGGAGGCGGCGGCTCCGGCGACGCGGGCGGCGAGTACGAACATGGCGACGTAACCTGCCAGGACGACCACGGAGGAGACGATGACTCCGGGGCCGTTGCGGCGGGACAGCAGCCCCTCGCGTGCCTCGGCGAGCATGGTGCGCAGCGCCCGGCCCCGGCGCGAGGGCGCCGCGCGGTTCATGCGCAGGGCGAGGACGACGGCGAGCGCCCCGAGTGCGGCCAGGACCGCGAGCGGCGCGATGTGCCGGGCCTCGGCCAGCACCGGGGACGGCATGGTCAGCAGGACCACGGCACCGACGGCGAACAACGCGATCTGCCCGGCGGCCCGTTCGAGGACGACGGCCTTCACGCCCCGCCGCACGTCCCCCTCGCTCTGCCCGTGCCGCACCGCACGGTGCACGTCGCCGAGCACACCGCCGGGCAGCGCCGCGTTCAGGAACAGCGCACGGTAGTAGTCGGCGACGGCCGGCCCGAACGGCAGCCGGATCCTGAGGCTCCGGGCCACGAGCGCCCATCGCCACGCGCTGAACACGGTGGTGACGAGCCCGATCCCGAGCGCCAGCACCAGGGTCACCGCGTCGATGCGGCGCAGCCCGTCCAGGAAGACCCCGGTGCCCAGCCGCCACAGCAGCACCCCGAGGATGACGACTCCGGCGAACGTGCCGAGGTGGGTACGGACCTTGCGGGAGCCGAGCCGGGCGAGGGCTGAGCGGACGGGGGCGGGGCGGGGGGACTCCGGGCCGGGCATGGGCGCCGGGGTCCCGGCGTCGGCGACGGGCGTGCGCCGACTCGGCGAGCCGGAGTCGGCGACCGGGCGCGGCACCTCCGGATCGGCCGGGGGCGCGACCGCGGCCCGGGCCCTGGCGGGCGAACGCCGGCCGCTGCCGGTCGCCGACGGCCCGTCCGGGGCCGTGGTGCCGAGCCGGCGCGACGGCTCGGCGGCGGCCGAGGACAGCGCCGGAACTCCGGTTACACCGAGCCGGCCCGGGCCGTCGGCGGTCCCGGCGCTCTCCCGCAACCGGGCGGCGTCAGCGGGTTCCAGCCGCACACGCGTACCCGCCACCGCACCCCGAGGCGCGACGTCCGTTCCCGCCCTCGGGCTCATGACGCTCCGCCCTCCGGGCGGCACAGGGCCAGTAGGTCGGTGTGGTGGACGGTGACGCGCAACCGGCCGGCGGCGCAGGCGGCCAGGCGTTCGGCCAGGTAGGCGTCGGCGCGGGCGCGCAGGTCGGGGCGCTGCTCGACGGCGGCGCCGACCCAGCCGCGCAGCCACTGCTCGGTGAGCGCGGCCTGCTCGGGGCCGAGCCGCCACGGGCTCGGATGCAGCCGTACCGTCGCGCCGTGCTCGGAGAACGCCTCGGCCGCCGCCGTCACCGCGTCGGGGCCGAGCAGACCGTCGCGGCGCTGGTGGTCGTTGAACGCCTGGGCGATCTCCGAGTCCAGCGGATGTGACGGCGTCAGCTCCACGCGGCCGGCGACGGACAGCGTCAGCAGGGCGGGGCAGCCGGCTCCGGCGCAGGCGGCGGCGAGGGTGTCGATCTCCTCGCGGGTGAGGACGTCCAGCAGGGCGGACGCCGTCACCAGGGACGCGCCGCGCAGGGCGTCCGCGGTGAGGCGGGCGACGTCACCGCGCCGCGTCTCCACGGTGACCCGGCTGCCGTCGGCGGCGGTGCGCGGGGAGGCGACGGCGGCGAAGTGCAGCAGATAGGGGTCGCGGTCGTGCAGGATCCAGTGCTGTGCGCCGTCCAGGCAGGGGGCGAGCCAGCGGCCCATCGAGCCGGTACCGCACCCGAGGTCGTGGATGACGACGCCGCCGGACTTGCCCGGCAGGTTGGCGAGCCGGATGCGCAACGGGTCGAGCAGATCGTGCGCCCGTGCGGCGGCGTCGGCCGGCTCCCGCAGCTCCAGCCACTCGGGCGCGTAACGGGGCGGATCCTCGGGGTCGGCTTCACGCAGCTTCACGGTGGGCCGCGCGCCGGGTGTGCCGGAGGGGCCCGCGCCCGGGATGACGGCATCCGCGGACCCCGCCGCGGCCCGCCACGCCCCGGGATTACCGCCCGGAATCATGCCGTCCATCGACTCGGCAGCCTCCCTCGGCCCGGGCTGGGCCGGAATCGCCCCGCTCTGCTGGGTCGTCGCCGGGTTCGTCATGCGGCCCTCCGGGGGTCGGTCGGGAGCCGGCGCAGTACCGCCGCCAGGCTCTGTGCGGTCGCCGCCCAGCCGCCGAGGGCGGCGCGGCGGCTGCGGGCGGCGGCCTTGAGGCGACGGCGTACGTCCGCTTCACCGAACCAGCAGCGCAGTTCGGCGGCGATGGCGGCGGAGTTCTCCGGCGGGACGAGGATGCCGGGCACACCGCCGTCGGGAGCGCGGCCGACCGCCTCGGGGAGCCCGCCGACGTCCGTGGCCATGACCGGGATGCCCCGCGCCAGTGCCTCGGTCACGGCCATGCCGTACGTCTCGGCGTAGGAGGTGAGGACCATCAGGTCGGCGGTGGCGTAACTGGCGTCGAGTGCGGCGCCGGACTGCGGACCCGCCAGCTCCAGCCGGTCCTGAAGGCCGTGCTCGGCGATGAGGGACCGCAGATGAGCGACGTACTCCGGGTCCTGGGTGAGACTGCCTACGCACACGCAGCTCCACGGCAGGTCGGTCACCGTGGCCAGTGCCTCCACCAGCCGGTGCTGTCCCTTGCGCGGGGTCACGGCGGCCACGCACAGCAGCCGTGAGACGCCGTCGGTGCCGGGCGCGAGCGGCGCGATGTCGGCGCCGGGCGCCGCCACGTGCACCCGCTCCGGGGGAAGGCCGTGGTGGGCGACCAGTCGGCGGACCGCCCAGTCGCTGGTGGCGACCACCGCCGGGACCGCCCGCAGCACCGCTCGTTCCCTGGCATCGAGTTCGGCGGCCACGGCCGGGTCGAGCCCGGTCTCGTCGCCGAGCGGGAGGTGGACGATGACGGCCATCCGCAGTCGTTCCGCCTCCGGCACGACGATCTCCGGGACGCCGCAGGCGACCAGCCCGTCGAGCAGGACGACGGCACCGTCGGGCAAGCCGCTCAGGGCGCGGGCGAGTTCCGTACGGGCCGCCGCCCCCGGCCGGGGCCAGTCACCGGCCACGGCGTGCTTCGTCACCTGCCAGCCGAAGCCGGGCAGGTCCAGGCACACGCGCCGGTCGTAGGCGTTGCCGCCGCTGGGCGTGGCCGGGTCGTCGACGCCGCCCGGCAGCACGAAGTGCACGGTGCGCAGGGACATGGGGATGATCTCGGCGTTCTTCAGGGTGGCGTGCTGCACGGGAACATAATTCAGCCGCGCTGGTGCCGGTCCGGTGTGCTCGGGCCGTTCGATCGTCGTGTCGGTCACAGCGCACGCTCGTAACTCGCCCACGCGATGTGTGACTCGTGCAGGGTGACGGTCAGGCCCGCGATGCCCTTGGCGCCCTCGCCCAGCGCTCCCTTGTGGATGCGCTCGGCGAGCCGGTCGGCGATGACCTTGGCGAGGAACTCCGTGGAGGTGTTGACACCGGCGAAGTCGGGCTCGTTGTCGAGGTTGCGGTAGTTCAGCTCGCTGACCACCGCCCCGAGTTCCTGGGTCGCCAGCCCGATGTCGACGACGATGTTGTCCTCGTCCAGCTGTTCGCGCCGGAACGTGGCGTCCACGAGGAACGTGGCCCCGTGCAGGCGCTGCGCCGGTCCGAAGACCTCGCCACGGAAGCTGTGGGCGATCATGATGTGATCGCGGACGGTGATGCTGAACAACGGACGACCCTCCAGGTGCGGCGCGTCTGCTCCCCTGCCATGGCTGCCGGGGATGCCGTGTATTACGGCTCCTTGCCTTCCCCTGTTCAGTCTCCGGTACGTCTTTTCTCAGGTCAGGCGCTTTCGTCGTATCCACCCGGCACTGAAGTCGTACGGAAGCCGCACCGGATGGAACGATTCGTCAGTCGATGCGTCAATCACTCTCGTCGTAGCGGACCCGGTGGCACAGCGCGGGGATCTCGCCGGAGACGAGCTTCGGCAGCACGTCCGGCAGGTCCTCGAAGGCGGATTCGCCGGTGACGAGGGCGTCGAGGGCCGGGTCGGCGAGCAGGTCGAGGGCGAGCGCGAGCCGGTCGGCGTAGGTGCGGTTCGGCCGGGCCGGGGAGACGGTGCCGACCTGGCTGGAGCGGATGACGAGCCGCCGGGAGTGGAAGGCCTCGCCGAGCGGCACGCTCACCTGCCGGTCGCCGTACCAGCTCAGTTCCAGCACGGTCCCTTCGGCGGTGAGGAGTTCCAGGGACCGGGCGAGGCCCTGCTCGGTGGCGCTGGCGTGGACGACCAGGTCGCACTCGCCGAGGGCCTCCTCGGGGGAGGCGAAGCCGACACCCAGGGCCTTGGCGATGCCGGCCCGGCCCGGGTCGGCGTCGACCAACTGGACGCGGGCACCGGGGAACCGGGCGAGCAGGGCGGCCACCGAGCAGCCGACCATGCCCCCGCCGACCACGGCGATCCGGTCTCCGACCAGGGGCGCGGCGTCCCACAGGGCGTTGACGGCGGTCTCCACGGTCCCCGCGAGCACGGCCCGTTCGGCGGGCACGGTGTCCGGTACGGGCGTGACGGCGCTCGCCGGGACGACGTACCGGGTCTGGTGCGGGTAGAGGCAGAACACCGTACGGCCGACGAGCGCCTCGGGCCCCTCCTCCACCACACCGACGTTGAGGTAGCCGTACTTCACCGGGCCGGGGAAGTCGCCCTCCTGGAACGGGGCCCGCATGGCCGAATGCTGGCTGACCGGCACGCTGCCGCGGAAGACGAGGGTCTCCGTGCCCCGGCTCACGCCGGAGAAGAGCGTGCGGACCAGCACCTCGCCCTCGCCCGGGTCCGGCAGGGCGACGTCCCGGATCTCGCCTCGCCCAGGCGAGTCGATCCAGAACGCGCGTCCGGTGTGCTTCATCGAAGTCCTCCTGAACGATCGGGAAGCTGCTTGCGTACCGAGGGGTGCACAGGCCGCGCACAAGGTAGCGGCGTTGATCGACTCTGTCACACGGCCGGAGGGTGTTCGGTGGCCCTGAACAACACGTACGACGCGAGGCTCCAGCAGGAGACCGCCCTGGGGGCGGGAGTGCAGATCCTGCTGCTGGCCCTGATCGGCACGGCGATCGGAATGGGCCCGGCGGGCTGGCTGACCGGCCTCGCGTTCGCGATCGCCACCTGGGCGGTGCTCTCCCGGGCCCTGCACCGTTCCCGGCTGCGCTCGTTCGGCGCGGCGAACCGGGTCACCCTCGGCCGGGCCACCCTGGTCGGCGGGGTCACCGCGCTGGTCGCGGACTCCTTCCAGAGCTCGCCGCCCGTGTCGCTGTTCGTCGGTCTGACGGCGGTGGCCCTCATCCTCGACGGTGTCGACGGCAAGGTGGCCCGCCGCACCGGCACCTCGACCCCGCTGGGCGCGCGCTTCGACATGGAGGTCGACGCGTTCCTGATCCTGGTGCTGAGTGTGTACGTGTCGATGCAACTGGGCCCGTGGGTGCTGCTGATCGGCGGGATGCGGTACGTCTTCGTCGGTGCGGCCCGCGTCTGGCCCTGGCTGACCGCCGCACTCCCGCCGAGCACGGCCCGCAAGACGGTCGCGGCACTCCAGGGCGTGCTTCTGCTGCTGGCGGGCGCCGATCTGCTGCCGTACGCGGCCAACTTCGGCGTCGCGGCCCTGGCTCTGGGCCTGCTGGTGTGGTCGTTCGGACGTGATGTGCTGTGGCTGTACCGGACCTCGCGGGTCGAGAAGGCCCCGGCCCGACGGCAGGTACGGGAACTGGTCGCCAGCTGACTCCCCGCCGGTCAGGCGTCGAACCGGTCGCGTGCCGACTCGATGTGGCCGAGGTACTCATGGGTCCAGCCGCAGATCAGGTCGACCGTGGCGCGCAGGGCCCGGCCCGGTTCGGTGAGGGTGTACTCGACCTTCGGCGGCACGGTGGGATGCACCTTCCGGTCGACCAGGCCGTTGCGCTCCAGCATCCGCAGGTTCTGCGTGAGCATCTTGTGGCTGACGCCCTCGACCTCGTCGCGCAACTCACTGAAGCGCAGGGTGCGTTCACCGAGGGCCTCGATGATCAGCAGCGCCCACTTGTTGGCGACGTCCGAGAAGATCTCCCGCGCCAGGGAGTCGGCCCGCCGCAGGTCCGCGTTCTCCGGCAGGTCCCTCAACTGCTTGGTCACCATCTGGTTCCCCAGTCACTGAAAAGTGCGTTCTTCCAGGTCGGCCCACACTCTCCTACGGTTTCCCAGTAACCGCAAGAGAGCGCGGAGTTCGCGCTCGACGGAAGGACGGGAACCATGACCTCGATCGATGTCTACGACCACGCCATACCGGCCGAGAGCCACTTCGGCTACGCGCAGGCGATCAGGTCCGGCGATCTGATCCACGTCTCCGGACAGCTCTCGTTCGACGAGGCCGGCGGTTTCCGCCCGACCGACGACATCGCCACTCAGTTGCAGGGGACGTACGCCAACATCGACAAGGTGCTGGCCCACTACGGCGTCACGCGCAACCAGATCGTCTCCCAGACGCTGTACGTGGTGGACCTGGTGAAGAACGCCGACGTGGTGGCGGAGGGCAACCGCGCGTACTTCGGCACCCACCGCCCGGCCAGCACGGCCCTGGGCGTCAGCGAACTGACCTTCCCCGGACAGGCGGTCGAGATCAGCTGCGTGATCGACACGAAGCTGCCGGCGTGAGTCGGGGCGGCGACCCCTGGCGGGAGACGGTCAGCGACGCGTCCCGGCGCCCACCAGGGCCCGCTCGTACGGGTCGAGGACCACGCCCCGGACCTTGGTGGAGACGCCGGCGATGATCTGCTGATGGGCCAGCGGCACGACCGCGTCCGTGCCGAGGATCTCCGCCTCGGCGGCCATGGCCGCGTCCTGCCGCTCGCCCGTGCCGTCGGTCCCGTCGGCCTTCTCGACGGCCCGGTCGACGTCCTTGTCGCACAGCAGGGCCAGGTTGTAGCCGCCGTCGCAGGTGTAGTCACTGGCGAGGACGCCGACGGGGTCGCCGGTGTCCAGCAGGCTGTTGCGGGCGCCGATGAACGCGTCGAACTTCCCGGCCAGCGCGTCGCTCTCCAGCCGTGAGTACTCGCGCACCTCCAGCTTCACCGTGAAGCCGGCCTTTTCGAGCTGCTGTTGCACGACCTGGGCGACCTCGGGCAGTTCGGGCCGGTTGTCGTAGGTGGCGAGGGTGATCCTCGTGCCGTCGGGCCGGGCGGCCGCCGGGCGCCCCGTCGACTTCACGCGCTTGCTGTCGGCCCAGGTGACGGCGGGGCCGTAGATGCCCGCGCCCGGGTCGGCGTAACCCTCGAAGACGCCCTTGACGATGGCGGAGGAGTCGACCGCCGCGCGCGCGGCGGCGCGCAGCTTCGGGTCCTTGAAGGGGCCGCTCCTGGTGTTGAGCTGAAGGCTGGTCGTCCGGGTGGTGCCGGCTTCCTTGAGGGTCGCCTTGTCGAGGGTGGCGGCCTGGGCGACGGGGATCGCCTCGGCGATGTCGACGTCGCCGGTGCGCACCGCGTTGGCGCGCGCGGTGCCGTCCTTGACGAAGCGCGCGTCGATGCCCGAGGCCTGGGCGCGGCCGCCCCAGTGGTCGTCGAAGCGGTCGAGCGTGGCGGAGCCACCGCTGTTGACCTTGGTGATCTCGAAGGGCCCGGTGGCGGTGCCGACGGGCGTGGGGACGCCCTTCTTCTCGTACGCCTTCGGGGAGAGGATCGCCAGGCTCGGGCTGGACAGGCGCATCGGCAGGACGGGGTCGGCCGCGGCGGTGGTGATACGGATGCCGCGGCTGCCGTCGGCCTTGACGTCGAGGCTGACACCGGCGAGGGCGGCGGGCACGGGCTTCGCCTTCGTGGCGCGGGTGAGCGCGTCGGCCACGGCGGACGGGGTGACGTCCGTACCGTCCTGGAAGGTGGCCTCGCGCAGGATGAACCGCCAGGTGCGGTCGTTCTCGCGGCGCCAGGACTCGGCGAGCGCGGGGGCCGCGGCACCGTTGGCGTCCAGGGCGGTCAGCCCCTCGGTGACGCCGAGCCGGCTGAGGAGCGTGGCGTCGGCACCGTACGGCGAGAAGTTCTCGGCGGGCGGGAAGGCGAGGGCGACACGCAGCCGCGAGCCCGGCTGCCCGCCGTCCGACGACGACTCCCCGCCGGGGGAGGCGAAGCAGCCTGCCAGACCCGGGACGAGGACGAGGGCGGCGAGGAACCGGAACGGACTCTTGATGCTCTGAACACGCACTTGCACAGCATATGCATCAAGGGGGAGGTCCGGCCGGCGGGGGGACCTGCACTCGAACGCCACCGCAAAACCCATACGGAGCAAGCAATTTGACAGCGGCGACGATCACTCCCTAAATCTAACCACATGACATTCATTTTCAAAAAGATGGAGCGGTCATGAGGGTCGCGTTCGTCGGCAAGGGCGGCAGCGGCAAGACCACGCTGTCGGCGCTCTTCTCCCGCCACCTGGCGCGCTCGGGCACACCGGTCCTCGCCATCGACGGCGACATCAACCAGCACCTGGCCGAGGCGCTCGGCGACGAGGAGCAGTCCGCCCCTCCCCTGGGCGAGCACCTGGCCGAGATCAAGGACTTCCTCCGCGGCGCGAACCCACGCATCACCTCCCGCGAGGCGATGATCAAGACGACTCCCCCGGGACGCGGCTCCCGCCTCCTGCGCCCACTCGGCGACGACGAACTGCACGCCCGGCACGTCGGCCGGGCGGGTGGCGTCCCGCTGATGGTCACGGGCGAGTTCGACGAGTCCGACCTGGGCGTGGCCTGCTACCACTCCAAGCTGGGCGCGGTCGAGTTGTACCTCGGCCACCTGGCGGACGGCCCCGGCGAATACGTCGTGGTCGACATGACGGCGGGCGCGGACGCCTTCGCCTCCGGTCTGTTCACCCGCTTCGACATCACCTTCCTGGTGGCGGAACCCACCCGCAAGGGCGTCTCGGTCTACCGCCAGTACCGCGACCACGCGGAACAGTTCGGCATCCGCATCGCGGTCGTCGGCAACAAGGTGACCTGCGAGGACGACCTCCTCTTCCTCAAGGAACAGGTGGGGGACGACCTCCTGACCTACCTGGTCCAGTCCCCCTGGGTCCGCGCGGCCGAACAGGGCCGCACCGAGGGCGGCCTGGACGCGCTGGACTCCCTGGAGCCGCACAACCGTCACGCGCTCACGATCCTCCGCGAGGCCGTCGACTCCCACCCCCGCGACTGGGACCGGCTCCACCGCCACGCCGTCGAGTTCCACCTGCGCAACGCCCGGGCGTGGGCGGACGCCCGCACGGGCGAGGACCTGGCCGCCCAGATCGACCCGGACTACGTCCCGGGCACCCGGCCGAACACCTGACCTCCTCCCGCCCCCCACCGCCCTACCGCCCCACCGCCCTCCCGCCAACCAGACAGGACGACACTCCCCCATGTCTCTCGACGTTTCCCCGAAGCTCCTCGCCGAAGCCGAGCAGGGTGACATCCGCGAGGAGGACTTCGTGGACACGGTCCGCACGTCCCTCCCCTACGCCTACGACCTGATAGCCTCCCTCGCCACCGAACTCCACGACGGCCGGTCCGAGTTCACGGACAACCAGACCCCTCCCCCGTCGGAACAGGAGCGCGGCCAACTCCTGCGCGCCCTCGCCAGCGACGCGATCCGCACCAGCCTGGAACGCCACTTCGGCATCACCCTGGCCTTCCAGAACTGCCACCGTGTGGCGGCGTTCCGCCCGGAGTCGCGGGGCGGGGAGACCTACGCGCGCTTCACGTCCGTGCGGTCCCAGGTGCTGAACCAGTCGCCGGAGTTCAGGGACTGCTGACGCCACCGCCATCGTCCAGAAAAGCCACCACGGCCGTCACGAACCGCTCCCGGACGTCCAGCCACGGAAAGTGCCCCGCCCCGCTCTGCACGACCAACTCGGCGCTCGGGAACAGCCCCGCGTACTCCTTCATCACGCGCACAGGCCCCGCCACGTCGTACTCCCCGGCGAGGACGAGGACCGGTGAGGGAGCCGTGGCAAGGGCACTTCGGGTGAGGTGGGGGTCGAAGGCACCGTCGGAGGCGTAGCGCGCGGCGGCTTCGTCGTTGCGCTGTCGCTGCTCCGCCGCGCGGAAGGCCCGGGCCTCGTCGTCCCACCGGGCGAACCAGAAGGGGGCGACGGCGTCCCAGTCGCCGGCCGTCGCCCGGCCGGCCGTGATGGCCTCCAGGGACGCGTACGCCGGGGCGAACCACGGTTCGTCCCGGCGCAGGCGTGCCGTCTCCAGACGGTCCTCGGCGCTGATGTCGAGGCCGACGGCGAAGACGCTGGGCGTGATCAGGGCGAGCCGGCCCACGCGGTCCGGATGGCGGGCCGTGTAGAGCGCGGCCAGGTTGGCACCGGCGGAGTGCGCGAGCAGGTCCAGCCGCTCCAGGCCCAGCTCTTCGCGCAGCGCCTCGACATCGGCGACCTGCCGGTCACAGCGGTACGACGCCGTGTCCCGCGGCACAGCCGAACCGCCGGTGCCCCTGAGGTCCAGCCGGATCAGGGTGCGGTGGGCGGTCAGGCCGCCCAGGTCCCCCAGGTAGACCGAGTCCTGCATCGGGCCGCCGGGGAGGCAGACCAGAGGCGGGCCGTCCCCCGTCGCGTGGTAGGCGAGGGTGGTGCCGTCGGGGGCGGTGAAGGTGGGCATGGGCGCGAGGGTGGCAGGAGGCGGAGGCCGGGGCAACCGGATATCCGCCGGGGTGTCAGTGCCGTCCACCGTGGCGTCCTACCGGTGAGCGGGTCGGCCCCTCCTCTTTCGGGGAGGGGCCGACCGCCGTTCTGCCGGCTACCGCGTCGGCGTCGTGACCGGCGCCGGGGCGTAACCGGTGGGGCGGGCCGTGAAGGTGCCGCGGCCCTGGGTGCGGCTGCGCAACCGGGTGGCGTAGCCGAAGAGTTCGGCCAGCGGCACGGTGGCCGTGACGATGGCCGCGCCCGCGCGGGTGACCGAGCCGGTCACGCGGCCGCGCCGGGCGGCGAGGTCGCCGAGGACGCCGCCCACCGCGTCCTCGGGCACGGTGACCGTGACCTCGACGACCGGCTCCAGCAGGATCATGGCGCAGGCACGCAGGGCCTCGCGGAGGCCGAGGCGGCCGGCCGTGCGGAACGCCGTGTCCGAGGAGTCCTTCACATGGGTCGCCCCGTCGGTGAGGGTGACGAGCAGCCCGGTCACCGGGTGCCCGCCGAGCGGCCCTTCGGTGAGGGCGTCGCGGCAGCCGGCCTCGACCGCCCGGACGTACTCGTGCGGCACGCGCCCGCCGACGACGGCCGACCGGAAGGCGAACCCGCCCTCCTCGTACGGCTCCACGTCGAGGACGACATGGGCGAACTGCCCCGCCCCGCCGTCCTGTTTGACGTGCCGGTAGACGAGACCGGACACGCCCCGGGCGACCGTCTCGCGGTAACTGACCCGGGGGCGGCCGGCGTTGACCTCCAGCCCCAGCTCGCGCCGGAGCTTCTCCACCGCCACCTCCAGGTGCAGTTCACCCATGCCCGACAGCACGGTCTGCCCGGTCTCCGGGTCGGTCCGCACGACCAGCGAGGGATCCTCCTCGGTCAGCCGGGCCAGCCCGGACGCCAGACGGTCGGTGTCGCCTGCCCTGCGGGACTCGACCGCGACCGAGACCACCGGCTCGGGAACACCCGGCGGTTCCAGGACGAGCGGGGCGTCCGGCGCGCAGAGGGTCGAGCCGGCGCGGGCCGACTTGAGCCCGACGACGGCGACGATGTCCCCGGCGACCGCCCGGTCCAGCGGTGCGTGCCGGTCGGCCCGGACGCGCAGGATGCGGCCGATGCGCTCGGTGCGGCGCGCACTCGCGTCCCACAGGGTGTCTCCCTTCTCGATCGTCCCGGAGTAGATCCGCAGGTAGGTCAGCCGTCCTGTAGGGGTGGCGTGCACCTTGAAGGCGAGGGCGGCCGGTGGTGCCGCCGGATCGGCTGGCCGCTCCTGTTCGTCACCGTCGTACGTGCCTCTGACCGGCGGCACGTCCAGCGGCGACGGCAGATAGGCCACGACCGCGTCGAGCAGCGGCTCGACACCGCGGTTGCGGTACGCGGAGCCGCACAGCACGACCACGCCGTCGCCGTCCCGGGTCAGGTCCCGCAGCGCCGAGGCGAGGGTCCGCTCGCCGAGCGTGCCCGTGTCGCAGAACTCCTCCAGGGCGCCCGGGTGGAGTTCCGCCACGGCCTCCTCCAGCGCCCGGCGGCGCGCGAGGGACTCGTCCCGGAGGCCGTCCGGCACCGGCGCGTCCTCGACGGCGTCGCTGTCGGTCCACACCAGGGCGCACATGCGTACGAGGTCGACGACGCCGGTGAACGTGTCCTCCGAGCCGATCGGCAACTGCACGACCAGCGGGGCCGGATGCAGCCGATCCTTGATCGACGCGACGGCCGCGTCCAGGTCGGCACCGGCACGGTCCATCTTGTTGACGAACGCGATCCTCGGCACGCCGTGCCGGTCGGCCTGCCGCCACACCGACTCGCTCTGCGGCTCCACCCCGGCCACCGCGTCGAACACCGCCACCGCACCGTCGAGGACCCGCAGCGCACGCTCCACCTCGTCGGCGAAGTCGACGTGCCCCGGGGTGTCGATCAGGTTGATCCGGTGACCGTCCCAGGCGCAGCTCACCGCCGCGGCGAAGATGGTGATGCCCCGGTCGCGCTCCTGCGGGTCGAAGTCCGTGACGGTGGTGCCGTCATGGACCTCGCCACGCTTGTGCGTGGTTCCGGTGGCGAACAGGATCCGTTCGGTGACGGTGGTCTTGCCGGCGTCGACGTGGGCGAGGATGCCGAGGTTGCGGACGACGGCGAGCGGGTTGGGGTTGATGCGCACGGCCCAGGGCCTTTCGAAAGGTGCAGGAAAGGGGCAGCGCGATTACCGGGCGAGGCGGGCATGGCGACACGCAACGCACAGCTCGCTGACTTCACGTCAGCAAGCCGTGGCGCACGTCGTTCAGACGTTCGTCCCGGTCATCCGGTGCCCGCCGCGCAGCGGGCACCGGAGCGACGAGGACACGAGGATCACCTCGTAGCGCGGCAGGGAGACGGTGGCAGCGGTGCGGTCACGCATGGCCGTCCCCCTTCGTTCGTCACGACGGTGCGCCGCAGCTCAATTCGTGGGCGGCGCCGGGTACTCGGTGAGTGTAGGGAGGATGGGATGAACCGGGCCAGGGATTATTCCGGCGGGGTCGGTGTGTCGTGTGTCCGGTACATCGCCTGGACGTCCAGCTCCAGTTGCACCGTCGGACCGACCACCGCGATGCCCCGGGCCAGCATCGAACGCCAGTTGAGCGTGAAGTCCTCGCGGTGCAGCTCCGCCGTCGCCAGGGCCGCGCAACGCAGTTCCTGCCCGTAGCCGCCGTTGACGGTGCCGAGGTACGTCGTGTCCAGGGACACCGAGCGGCTCACGCCGTGCATCGTGAGGGAGCCCAGCAGCGTCCATTTGCTGCCGCCCCGGTAGGCGAAGCGCCTGCTCGTGAAGTCGATGTACGGGAAACGCTCGACGTCCAGGAAGTCGGCGGACCGCAGGTGGTTGTCGCGGGTGGTGTTGCCGGTGTTGATGCTGGAGGCGTCGATGCGGACGTGCACGCGGGAGTCGGTCATGTCCGGGGTGATCCGGATACCGCCCTCGAAGCGTTCGAAGCGGCCGTGGACATGGGCCATGCCGACGTGCTTGGCGATGAACCGGATCGCGGTGTGCGGCGGGTCGAAGAGCCAGGTTCCGGGCGTCGGCAGCTGGAGGGCCTCGGCGGGTTGCAGCCAGACGCGTTCGGTGGGCGTCGAGGTGTCCGCCCCGATCTCGATCGTCTCGCGGTGCGGCCGCAGGCCCTCCGCCGCGATCAGCAGGCTGTACCGGCCGGGCGGCAGCGCCGCGAGGAAGTAGCCGTACGGGTCGGTCGTCCCGCGCGCGGCCACCCGGTGGGTGTCCAGGGCGGTGACGGTGACGTCCGCGGCGGCCAGGGGCGAGCCCATCGGGTCGACGACCTCGCGGGCCACGGCACCCGCACCGGACGGAAGGGGGAGGGCGAGGCCCGCCGCTGCGGCGGAGGTGCTCTTGTGCCACCGGCGCCGGAGCAGTGCGAGGGCCATGTGGTTCACCTTTCTTCGGGTGGCGCGGCCGTACGAACGGCGGTTCAGCGCACGCCGACGGCCGCACCCTGTTGCGGTCACACCCCCCTTGTCGATCTTGTAACACCCGGCTTCGGAGCGGGTGTCTCAATACGAGACAGTCGAAGAAGGCCGGAAACAGTCGCTGGGCGCCTACGCCCTGAAGGCGTCCGCGCGTTCGGCGGCCCACTGGCCGAAGGTGCGGGCCGGGCGGCCGGTGACCTTCTCGACGGTGCCGGCGACCGTGCGGCCCACCTCGGGGGTGTTGCCGTACGCCTCCAGCAGGAAGCCGATCACGTCCTCCGTGAGACCCGCCGCCCGCCACTGCTCGACGGCCTGCTCCCCGGTCAGTTCGACCAGCGTGATCTCGCGGCCGACGGCGGCGGCGATCGTCGCCACCTTGTCGCCGACGGTGAGCACTTCGGGGCCGGTGATCACGTACTCCTGGCCCGCGTGGCCCTCCTCCGTGAGCGCGACCGCGGCGACGGCGCCGATGTCGCCCTCGTGGACCATGGCGCTCAGCCGTGCGACGAACGGCTCGCGGACCTCGCCGGTGGCCACGATCCCGTCCGCCCACTCCAGTGCGTTGGCCATGAACTCGACCGGCATGAGCACGGTCCACCGCACACCGTCGTCGGCACGTACCGCGTCCTCCAGCGGGGTGGGCCCGCCGCCGTGCAGCACCGTGATCCGGCGGACACCAGCCGAACGCGCCAGCTCCAGGATCCGCGGGCCGGTCTCCAGCGGGGTGAAGGCGGCTCCGCCGAAGGTGATCAGATGGAGGCCGGTGACCCCCTCCAACGCCGGGGCCAGGCCGTCGGGTTGTGTCAGGTCACCCTCGACGACCTCCACACCGGCCGGGAAATCGGCCTTCGCGGCGTCCCGGGTGAGCGCGCGGACCTCGTGGCCCCGGGCGAGCAGTTCGGCGACGACCTGGCGGCCGACGGTTCCGGTGGCGCCGGTGACAAGGATCTTCTGCGTCTGTGTCATGGCACGACTGTAGGAAGCCTTGCGGTCACTTTCTGTCCGCAAGTCCGTGCCCCCTGTGCATCCGCTAAAGGGGGATTTCCCCGGCCGGTTCCGGCGGGCCTCCCTCGTACGCCGCCCGCAGCACGGCCCGGGCCTCGTTCGCCGTCACCGGGCGCGGGTTGGCGTACGGCTCGCCCGCGACCCGGTCCGCCGCCGCTGTCACGTCGCCTTCCGCGAGGCCGAGTCCGGCGAGGGAACGCGGTGCTCCCAGGCGCCCGGCCAGCTCCCACAGGGCACGGGGCGGGTCGTCGGTGCCGAGGGCCCGTCGCAGTACGGCGAGCGCGTGCGGGGCGGCGGGGGCGTTGTGGGCGAGGACGTACGGCAGGACGACGGTGTGCGTCTCGGCGTGCGGAAGTCCGAACGTGCCGCCCAGCACGTGGCACACCTTGTGGTGGAGCCCCATCGTGGTCGAGCCGAGGCACGTGCCGCACAGCCAGGCCGCGTACAGCGCCCGGCTGCGCGCGTCCAGGTCCTTCGGGTCGGCGGCCAGTCGCGGCAGTGCCTCGGCCATGGCGCGCACGCCCTCCTCGGCCATGACCGAGACCAGCGGCGAGGTGTCCGGTGCGTACAGCGCCTCGACGGCGTGCGCGAGCGCGTTGACGCCGCTGGTCACCGTCAGCGGCACGGGCAGGGTGAGGGTGAGCCTGGGGTCGTAGACGACGCTGCGTGGCTGGACGACCGGGTCGCGGCCGGTGCGCTTGGTGCCGTGCTCGGTCAGGCCCCACACGGGAGTCATCTCGGAACCCGAGTAGGTCGAGGGCACGGCGATCAGCGGCAGTCCGGTGCGCAGGGCGATCGCCTTGCCGAGCCCGATCGCGGAGCCGCCGCCGACCGTCACGCAGCCGTCCGCCCCGGCCGCCCGTACCACCGCGACGGCCCGGTCGGCGTCCTCGACGGGTACGTGCATCCGGGCCTCGGCGTGCACTCCCACGCAGGTGTCGCCGAGCGCGTCCGCGACCGCCCGGGCGACGGCTTCGCCCCGGCTGCCGCACACCACGAGCAGCCGCCGCAGGCCCAGATGTGCGGCCTCGCCCGGGGTCGCGGTGACGGCCGCGCCGGGCCGGAAGACGACCCGCACGGGCCGGGTCTCGTACGAGAACTCATTCTGGAACGTCATGCGGCACGCTCCAGGACGAGGTCGAAGCCGGCGTGCCGGAAGGGGTTCGCCACGCCGAACTCCCGCGCCAGGGACGGGTCGTCGGTCTCCGCGAAGTCCTGGACCAGGCTCTCCTTCACGGCGAACACCGCGTCGGAGTCGAGGTAGTCGCCGCCGGCCACGAAGATGTGCGTGGTGACGGGCGTGTGTCCCTCGGCCGTGGCGATGAAGTGGATGTGCGCGGGGCGGTAGGGGTGCCGCCCGGTCACCCGCAGCAGGTCGCCGACCGGGCCGTCGGTGGGGATCGGGTACGGCGCCGGGACGCAGGTGCGGAACCAGAAGCGGCCCTCGGAGTCGGCGGTGAACAGTCCGCGTCCGTTGCCCGCGGGCTGGACCCCGGGCTGCTGGACGTCGTAGTGGCCCTTGTCGTCGGCCTGCCAGACGTCGACGGCGGCGCCGGGCAGTGGGGTGCCGTCCTCGGACAGCACCCGGCCGCTGACGACGCACGGTTCGCCGCCGCCCACGAGGTCGATGTCGTCGCCGAGCGCGCGGACCGGCGACTCGGTCATGTGGAAGGGGCCGAGCACGGTGGACTCGGTGGCGCCGGGCGCGCGGTGGCCGTTGACGGTCTCCACGAGCATGGACAGCCCGAGCACGTCCGACAGCAGGATGAACTCCTGCCGGGTGTCGGTGCAGGCCTGCCCGGTCTCCGTGAGGAAGGCGATCGCCCGCTCCCACTCCTGCTGGGTCAGCCGGGTCTCGCGCGCGAAGTCGTGCAGATGGCGGACGAGGCCGGTGAGCAGCTCGCGCAGCCGCGGGTCGGCGGTCCCCCGGAGGCTGGCGAGGGCCTGCTCGGTGACGCCGGCCCCGGTCGCGTCGGTGGTCATCCCGGCTCCTCGTCGTCGACGTTCGCTGCTGCCCTTGCTTCCATGATTGCTCGCTCAGGCGTGTCCGAGGATGGTCCGCAACGCGTCCGCGAGCAGTTCGCCGGCGTCCGGTGCGGCGGACGCGTGCCGGAAGGCGACGAAGCCGTCGGGGCGCACGAGCAGGGCACCCGCGTCGGAGATCTCGCTCAGGCGCGCCCAGTCGCCGTACGGGTCCTCGTACTCCTGCCCGGGGCCGATCACCACGGTGGCGATCTCCACCTCCTGGGCCTCGGCCGCCCGCACCCAGTCCTCTCCCCCGATGCCGGTCAGCAGGGTGAAGCGGCCCCGGCCGACCGTGTCGAGGGTGGAGAGCGTGCGGGAGCCCGAGGTGATCCAGGCGTGCGGGAGCCGGGCGCCGGGGCGGGAGGACGGCTGGTGGTACAGCTCGGGGTCGCGGGCGAAGCCGGGGTCCGGCGTGCCGTCCGGGACGATCGCGCCGGAGGCGTAGCGCTGGTTGAGGTCGACTCCGTGCGCGTTGAACTCGTACGCCTTGAAGGCGATCGCCTCGCGCAGCTCGGCGCGCTGCTTTGCGGCGGCCTCGGTGGTGTCCTTGCGGGCGGCGATGTTGGCCCACAGCTGCTCGGGGGTCTGCGGGGAGAGACCGTCGAGGGCCTCGAAGACGGGGGCGGTCTCGCGGATGGACTGGTTGGCGCGGGTGACGATCTGCCTGCCGACCGGGGCGCGCTCGGCGGTGTATGAGTCCAGCAGCTTCGGAGCGGCCACGCCGTCGAGGACGAGCTTGAGCTTCCAGGCGAGGTTGTAGGCGTCCTGGATGGAGGTGTTGGAGCCGAGGCCGTTGGACGGCGGATGGCGGTGCACGGCGTCGCCGGCGCAGAAGACGCGGCCGCTGGCGTAGGTCTCGGCGTACATCTCGTTGACGGTCCACGCGGAGGACGACTTGACGGTCACGGGGATGTCGTCGTCGCCGACGAGCCGACGGACGATCTCCTCGGCGTACTCGGTGGTCAGGTCGGGGGCGCCCGCGTCGACGTCGTACCCCCACACGATGAGCCACTCGGTCCAGGGGCGGACGCAGCGCACCAGGCCCGCGCCGATGCCGCCGACGGTCGCTCCGGGGGCGAGGACCCAGTAGAGGGTGGACGGGCGGTGAGCGGTGTACCGCGTCAGGTCCGCCTCGAAGACGATGTTGACGCTGCCGGCCCCACCCATCTGGCCGCCCATCGGCAGGCCCGCGTGCTCGGCGACCCTGGACCGTCCGCCGTCGGCGCCGATCAGGTACTTGGCGCGGATCTCGTAGGTGTCCCCGCGGAGCCGGTCGCGGACGGTGGCCGTGACACCGTCCGCGTCCTGGGTGTGGGAGAGGTACTCGGTCTCGAAGCGCAACCGGGTGCCCCGGGCGACGGCCGCGTTCACGAGGACCGGCTCCATGAGGTGCTGCGGCATGTCGCACATGCGGGTGGGGCTGGCGAGTTCGTGTTCCGCCTGCACGAGCGGGTCGTTGCCCCAGGAGCGCACCCGGCCCAGTTCCTCGCCCGCCAGGCTGGTGCAGAACGTCGTGTTGCCCATCAGGTGCTGTGGGGTGGCCTGTGCGACGACCTCCTGCTCGACGCCGAGGTCGCGCAGCACCTCCATGGTGCGCTGGTTGGTGATGTGCGCGCGGGGCGTGTCGGCGAGGCTCGCGTAGCGGGTCACCACGATGTTGGGCACCCCGTACGTACTCAGGGCGAGCGCGGCCGAGGCACCGGCGGGGCCGCTGCCCACGATCAGGACGTCGGTCTCGACGACGGTGGACAAGGGGCGCTCCTGCGGGGGTGTGATGGGGGGGCGGGGCGGACATCGAGCGTCCATGATCATGGAGCGGCCCGGCCGGTCGTGGGTGTCTCATTACGAGACACCCGGCGGCCTGTGAGGAGGGGCGCCGGCATGGCAGTTCCCGCCCGTTGTTGCCCGTTCAATCGAACCCGCTACGGTGTTGTTGCCGTGACCACGACCGAGCCCTCCCCCGCAGCCACCGCCCGGCCCTCGCTGCGTCTCGCCCGCGAGCGGTTCCTGTCGGGGCGTCCGCTGCCCGGCGGCGTTCCGGAGGAGGTCGTCGCGGCGTGGCGGCGGGCGCGGTTCTTCGGCGTGCCGCACGACTTGGATGTGCCGCACGACCTGAAGGAGCCGGTCGTCGCTCCCTCCCGACCGGTGGAGTCGACGCTGCTGGGTGCCGCCCGGCCGGTGCTCGACCGGATCGTCCCCGCCCTGGGCGCGGACCGGTCGCTCCTCGTCCTGACCGACGAGCAGCTGCGCGTGCTGTGGACGGCGGGGAGCGTACCCGGGCTCGAACCATGCCCCGTCCTGGCGGAGCAGGAGGTCGGCAACAACAGCGCGGCCCTCGCCCTGCGCACCCGGCGCCGGGCCGAGGTGCACGGACCCGAGCACTTCCTCGACCGGTGGCAGGACGTGTCCGCCGTGAGCGTCCCGGTGCTCGCCCCGGAGGGCGGCCGGGTCGCCGGCACACTGACCGTCGCATCGCTCGCTTCGCGGCTGGACGGCGCGCGTTCGCCTCATCCGCAGGCGGCACTCGCCGAGGCGGCCGCCGCGGCGGTCGAGACGGAGCTGCGTGCGCGGGCGGGGCCGGCTGAGCGGGTGCTGCTGGATGCCTATCTGCGGGCGGTGGGTGGACCGGACGGGACGGCGGGTGAGCCGGACCCGGCCGTGGCCGACCGGGCCGCAGGCGACCGTGCCGTGGCCGCCCTGGACGGTCGTCACCGCCTGATCAGCGACTGCGCACGGCAGTTGCTGACGCCCGAGGTGCTCGGGGCGCTGGAGCGTGCGGCGGTGAGCGCGCGGCACGCGGATGCCGTGGGCGGCACGGGCCAGCCCGACGGCACATGCCTGCCCGAGCGGACCGAACTGTCCGAGCGGCCCGAGCTGCCGGAGGGTGCTGGATGCCTCGCGCGGATCGATCCGGTGCGTCTGGACGGCGTGGTCATCGGGATCGTCGCCGTACTGGAGCCGCTCGCCGGATCCGTGCCGTCGGCGCCGGCCGTGCCG
This sequence comes from Streptomyces azureus, assembly GCF_001270025.1. Taxonomy (NCBI): domain Bacteria; kingdom Bacillati; phylum Actinomycetota; class Actinomycetes; order Kitasatosporales; family Streptomycetaceae; genus Streptomyces; species Streptomyces azureus. The sequence continues at coordinate 71,075 of NZ_DF968360.1, forward strand.
CGCCCGCCCTGCTCGCTCACCGGCTCGTCGGTGCCCTGGCGGCACGCGGTCGGGCGTGCCGTCGAACTGGCCCGCTCGCCGGAGCCGTTGCTGCTGACCGGTGAGCGCGGAACCGGCAAGTCCGCGCTGGCTCTGGAACTACTGGGCACAGGGGCCGTCGAGATCGCCGACGCGGCGCAGGACACCGTACTCGAAAACGCCCTGCCCCTCTGGCCGGCCGATCGCCCGCTCCTCCTCAGGCACGCCGAGCGCCTCGCGCAGCCCGGCGTGGCCGCGCTCAACTCCCTGCTGGACACGCACCCGGACATCCGGCTGCTGGTCACCTACACGCCCGGCGCGCCGGCCGGCCCCTGCCTCCAGCGTCTGCTGGACAAACTGTCCGCCCGCTCGGCGGTCCTGCCCCCGCTGCGGGAACGCACCGAGGACATACGGGAGCTGCTGCCGGCCCTGGCACCGCGCCCGGCCCCCGGGCAGCCGCCGCTGACCTGGACGCTGGATGCCCTGCGCGCGCTCGATCGGTACCCGTGGCCCGGGAACGTCACCGAGCTGGCCCATGTCGTCCGGGCCCTCGCGGAGCACCGCCGGATGTCGGGGCCGGTGCGCCGGGCGGAGTTGCCGGACGCCGTGCGGGAAGGCCCGGCCGTGCGGCCTCTCAGCCCGATGGAGCAGGCCGAGCGCGCCGCGATACTCGAGGCACTGCGCCGCCACGGCGGCAACAAGGCACGCGCGGCGTCCGCGCTGGGCATCGGCCGGGCGACGCTGTACCGCAAGCTGCGGGGCTACCGATAAGCATGAGCGAAACGGGGCCGCGGCAGCCCGGAAACGGCGCTTTCTGACTGAATTCACCAGAAACCTAATCGAGAGGCCACAACAGCCATATGGGCGACGACGACTCCGCACTGGCCTTACCGAAGCACGACATAGCACGGCGACGGATACCGAGTGGACTCGTCGCGCTGGCGCTCGGTGGGTTCGGTATCGGTCTGACCGAGTTCCTCATCGCGGGGCTGCTGCCGCAGGTGGCGTCCAGTTTCGCGGTGTCCGAGGCGGCTGCGGGCTGGCTGATCTCCGGTTACGCGCTCAGTGTCGCGGTGGGAGCGATCGCGCTGACCGCGGCGACGGCACGGCTGCCCCGCAAGCAGGTCCTGGTCGGCCTGGTGGCGTTGTTCGTCGTCGGCAACCTGCTCTCCGCCATCGCGCCGAACTACCCGGTGATGCTGCTCGGGCGGATCGTCGCGGCGTTGTGCCATGGTTCGTTCTTCGGTATCGGCTCGCTGGTCGCGCGCAGTCTGGTCGCGCCGGAGAAGAAGTCCCAGGCCGTGGCGATCATGTTCGCCGGGCTGACGGTCGCGAAC
>NZ_DF968361.1:0-35013 GCF_001270025.1 Streptomyces azureus
GCGAGCGCGTCTACACCGAGGACAACCCTGGCTACCCCAACCTGAAGGCACGCGACTCCGGCCTGCCGTACGCCCGCTACACCCTGGCGGCCGGCGCGCACCCCATCGGCGACTGGCCGAGCACGGTGTGGGCCCTGCTCCAGGCGGTGAACGTGCTGGACGCGGCGGACGGCCTCGTCGACGACGCACAGCGCGCCCGGCTCGTCGAGGTGGCCCACGGCTACTGGCGATGGCTGACGGAGGTGACGTTCTTCAACCCGCAGGAGGCCGGCAACCAGGCGATCGGCTGCGTGGTCGGCGGTCTGATGCTGGCCCGGCACCTGCCGTCCCCGGACGGCGAGTCGGTGCGGCGGCGGGCCATGCGGCTGTACGAGGACGAGATCCGCGCCCACCGGGTCCGCGACCGCGGCGCGCTCCTGCCGCCCGAGCACGGCGGCGCCTACGACAACAACTACGGCCCGATCTCCCTGTCCTTCCTCGCCCAGGCCCACCGGGTCAGTGGCGAGGAGATCTTCGCCGAGGACGGCGACGCGCTCGCCCGCTACATCGACGCCCGTCTGACGAACGGCGGCTTCGACAACGGCGGCCCGCGCTACAGCGAGCAGCACTCCGCCTTCGAGTCGGTGCTGGGTCTGCGCTACTTCAGCGCCCGCATCGGTTCCGACCTGGGCCGCTACCGGGGCGACAGCCGCTGGGCCCGGCACGCCCGCAAGGCGGACGGCGGTGTCGACGGTCACTTCGCGTGGATGCTGGTCTGGCAGATCCAGGACACCACGCGCTGGCACCGCACCCCGTCGCCGGCTCCGGCCCGCCACCAGCTCCGCGCGGGCACGGTCTCGGTGGCCTTCGACGACCGCATGACCCCGTCGCTGGTCGAGGCGGCCGACACGTACTACCTCCCGGCCGCGGTGAATCGCCAGCACGGCTTCGGGCCGGTGGCCGACGGCTTCCTGCTGTGCCGCCCGATGGGGGAGGTCCGCGTAAGGGACGTGGTGTCCGGCCTCCTGAAGGCCAAACTGGTCACCAAGCCGGTGGTCGGCCGCGACCACGTCCTGCGCCATGTGCGCTCCCTGTACGTCACCGACGGCACGCACCTGTGGACGACGGTGGCCGTGGAACGCCTCGGCGGGACGCCGTACTTGCTGGCCGGACTGCCCTACGCGGAGAACGCCGGCGACCGGGTGCGCCGCACGGCGCAGGCCAGGGTGGCATCGGCAGGCCCGCTGCGCCTGACGCACCCGCAGACCGAGGACGTCCACCACTTCGACGCCCGCTCCGAACGAACCCAGGAACAGGCGGCGTTCGCCCTGGCCCTCGACCCGCGCGGCTACGGCAACCCCGACGAGGGCTGGCGCCACCTGGTCACCTCCTCCGCCCTGGAGGCCGAACCGGCCCCCGGCGCACCCGAGGACCTGCACGTCTTCGCGGTCCGCTACGGCCCGGGCGACGACGAGTTCACACCGGCGTTCGAACGCGAGGGCGCGGCCCTCAGGGTCCGCACCGAGGCGTTCACGGCGGTGGTCGGAGAGGCGGCAGGCGACGCGAACGCCGAACCGGAGCTGACGCTGTCCTGCGGAACGGACGCCTGAGAGCGGTTCACCTACGGCGCTGCGGCGGATGCGGAGGCCAGGGCCCGAGCGCGGGCAGCCCCTCCGCCGCCACCGGCGACGTGGCGGGTGTGCGGCCGGCCATCCAGGCGGCCAGGTCGCGCACCCGCCCGGTGACCACCGTGCCGGTGCGGTCGCCGACGGACCATTCCCGGAGCACGTCCTCGGCGCGCACGCCCGTGCCCGCCGGCAGCCGGCACAGCAGGAAGTCGATGGCGTGACAGGCCAGTTCGGCGGGCCAGTCCTCCGGCCGGACGCCCAGGTCCAGATCGGCCATGTGGATCCAGGCCTCACGCCAGCGGGCGTAGACCGTCGCGGCGATGTCCGCGTTGCGGAACGTCACCGGACGCCCCCAGTCGGCGTCGCCGAGACGCGCCCAGACCGACTCCAACTCGGCGTTCCGGGCAGCAAGTTCGGCACGGTGACCGGCCGCACTGCGGCCCGCGCCGGCCTCGATGATCGCGTTGCGCTCGTCCACGCCACCGTCATAAGCGGGCACGAGCTCTCCGCGCAGGGCGTGTTCCGCGAGACGGGCGAACATCCGGGCGTTGTCGGCGAGATGGGCCAGGACATGCCCGCGCGACCAGCCGGGGAGGGCGGACGCCGCACGGACCTGCTCGTCGTCGAGCGGGTCGACGAGGCGTGCCAGCACACGGTGGGCGTCGATCACCTCGGTCACGGGGACTCGCACGGGTGTCTCTCCTACACGTCGGAGGCGGGGTTCACGGCGTCCGGTGCCTGAGCGGCGAGTTCCCTGAGGGGCTCACCACTGAGCCGGCACACCTTCCACTCCTCCAGGAGTTCCACCCCGAGCGACTTGTAGAAGTCGATCGTCGGTGTGTTCCAGGCCAGGACCCACCACTCGAAGCGGTCGTAGCCGTTGCGCCGGCAGGTCGCGGCAAGGGTGGCGAGGAGGGTCTTTCCGTGTCCCGCGCCGCGCGCCCGCGGCCGTACGTAAAGGTCTTCCAGGTGCATGCCGCGCGTGCCCGTCCAGGTCGAGAAGCGCGGGAACCACAGGGCGTAGCCCACGGCCTCACCCGTGCCGTCGTCCTCGGCGATCAGCGCGTACGCGGCCGGGTGCTCACCGAACAGCGCCTCACGCAGCTGCTCCTCGGTGGCCCGGGCCTGCTCGGCGGCCCGTTCGTACGCGGCGAGTTCGCGGATCATGGCCCGGATCTCGGGGACGTCGTTCACTGTGGCGGACCTGATCATACGACCGATCATGCCTCATCGCGGCGCGGCCCGGAATCGGATTATGGGCACAGGTGAACCCCGTGACGCTGCTCGCCCTCTCGGACGCCTGAGGGACCGGCATGCCGGGCGTCACAACGGCAGACCGATCAGCCCCCACCCGCGCCGACCGGCCTCCGTCACCACCACGCCCCACTCCCGCAACAGCACCGAGAACTCGTCGAAGTCCTCGATCCACCGCCCGGGGCACGCGGCATGCACGCCGTACGGCTCGCGCAGGCTCTCCAGCAGGGGCTCGGCTCGTGCCCAGTGACCGGCCAGCGCGGACACGGTCGCGGGCGGGCAGGCGAGCAGCAGCCGACGATGCCAGGGGTCGGGGTCCGCAGCGAACAGGCCGCAGACCGTGTCGTCCTCGGTGCCGGTGCCGTTGTCCCAGATCAGGCCTTGCAGGAACGCGTCCAGGTGCGCGCGCTGTTCAGGCCCGGCATGCTCCCGCACGTCCTCCCAGGCCTGCCCCGCCCAGAAGTGCGGCTTGTAGGAGCCGGTGGTGCTGTGGAACTCGTACCGGCCGCACCACGGCACGCTCGACGCGGCGGGCCACACCCAGCCCCGCTCGGGCTCCGCGTCCCAGTCGAGCTCGTCCCCGGGCAGCGCGGCGTCCTCGAGCAACGCGTACCGCTCCTCGAAGGGTGTCCTTTCGAGCCGCTTCCAGTCGACTGCCAGCACCGTGATGTCCAAGCCCATGCGGGCACCCTAGGCGCGCGACCGATGCCTGGTCGTGCGAATAGTTCACGCCCGAACGCGCGGCAGTGCCGACTCCGGCACCACCAGGTCGGCCCGCCCCCGGGTCGTCGCGACCAGTTCGGCGTTGGGCTGGTCCGAGCGGGACACCCAGGCCTGAGCCTCCTCGCGTGTCTTGCCGAACTGCTCGTGCCGGGCGACCAGTCGGCGGGCCCGCTCCGGCTCGGGGAGTTCGCAGAACCACACCTCGTCGAGGAGGGGGCGGACACGGGCCCAGGCGCCGGTGTTCAGGAGGAGGTAGTTGCCCTCGGTGATGACCAGACGGGCCGTCGGCGGCACCGGGATCGCGCCCGCGAGCGGCTGCTCCAGGACCCGTTCGAAGCCGGGCGCGTAGACGATGTCGTCGGCGTGTGTCTCCTCGCGCAGGCGCGCCAGCAGGGCCGCGTAGCCGGCCGCGTCGAAGGTGTCGGGCGCGCCCTTGCGGTCGCGGAGGCCGAGCCGCTCCAGTTCGGCGTCGGCCAGGTGGAAGCCGTCCATGGGGACATGAGCGACCCAGGGGGCGCCCGATCCGTTCAGGTCCCGGACCAGGTGCTCCGCGAGCGTCGACTTGCCCGCGCCGGGGCTGCCGGTGATGCCGAGGATCGCGCGGCGGCCTCCCCGGGACAGGGCGCGGGCACGGTGGACGAGGTCGTCGAAGGTGAGCGGCACAGAAGAGAGTGTGTCACCCGTGTCCGGGCTCGGGCGCCGAGAGCCCCGCACCACCCCGCGCCGCCGTGTGTGGCGTGCGCCACTCACTGGAACACCACCGGACGGGAAACCGGTCCTGTATGACGCAGCTCGGACTCCCCGAAGACATCCACGCCTGCCTCTTCGACCTCGACGGCGTCGTCACCAAGACGGCCGTCGTGCACGCGGCCGCCTGGAAGGAGATGTTCGACGCCTTCCTGCGCGAGCGCGACGGCGCGGAATTCCGGCCGTTCGACGCGTCCGACTACGACGAGTACGTCGACGGCCGGCCACGCGCCGACGGCGTGCGCACCTTCCTCGCGTCCCGCGGCATCGACCTGCCCGACGGCGACCCCGACGACCCACCCGGCGCGCAGACCGTGCACGGACTCGGAAACCGCAAGAACGAGCTGGTGCTGGAGAAGATCCGCACCGAAGGCGTCGAGGCCTACGACGGCACCCTGCGCTATCTGGAGGCGGTTCGTGCCCACGGCCTGAGCACCGCGATCGTCTCCTCCAGCGCCAACTGCCGGGACGTGCTGCGCTCGATCGGCGCCGAGCACTTCTTCGAGGTACGGATCGACGGCGTGGTCGCCGCCGAGCGCAAGCTGCCCGGCAAACCGCACCCCGACACGTTCCTGGCCGCCGCCGAGGACCTCGGGGTCCAGCCGGCCGAAGCAGCCGTCTTCGAGGACGCCCTGGCCGGCATGGACGCGGGCCGCGCGGGCCGTTTCGGATACGTCGTCGGCGTCGACCGCGTGGGACAGACCGACGCGCTGTACGCGCACGGCGCCGACGTCGTGGTGAAGGACCTCGCCGAACTGGGGGACACGGAGTGATCACACAGCGGGCGTACAACGTCGAACCCTGGACGGTGCGCGAGACGGAGCTCAACCTCGACGTCCTGGCACAGAGCGAGTCCGTGTTCGCCCTGTCCAACGGCCACGTCGGCTGGCGCGGCAACCTCGACGAGGGCGAACCGCACGGCCTGCCCGGCTCCTACCTCAACGGCGTCCACGAACTGCACCCGCTGCCGTACGCCGAGGCCGGATACGGCTACCCCGAGTCCGGCCAGACGTCCATCAACGTCACCAACGGCAAGGTGCTGCGCCTGCTGGTCGACGACGAGCCGTTCGACCTGCGCTACGGGCGCCTCGTCACCCACGAGCGGACCCTGGACCTACGGCGTGGCGTCCTGGAGCGGGTCTGCGAGTGGACCTCCCCGGCCGGCTCGACGGTCCGGGTGCGCTCCACGCGGCTGGTGTCCCTGACCCAGCGGGCGATCGCCGCCGTGGCGTACGAGGTGGAGCCCGTCGACAGCCGTACCCGCGTGGTCGTCCAGTCGGAGCTCGTCGCCAACGAGAGCCTGCCCGGGCCGGACGACGGCGACCCGCGCGCCGCACGGGCGCTGAAGTCGCCGCTGGAACCGGAGGAGGACCTCGCCTCGGGCAGCCGGCTGCGCCTGGTCCACCGCACCCGGCGCAGCGGCCTCAGGGTCGCCGTGGCCGCCGACCACCTCGTCACCGGCCCGGAACGGACCACGACCAGCAGCGAGAGCAACGTGGACGTGGCCCGGCTGACCATCACCTCAGTCCTGGAGCCGGGGGAGCGGCTGCGGGTGGAGAAGCTGGTCGCGCACGGCTGGTCCGGTGCCCGCTCCCGGCCCGCGATGAGCGATCAGGTCGAGGCGGCCCTGGCGGCGGCCGCGCACAGCGGCTGGTGGGGGCTCCTGAAGGACCAGCGGGCCTGCCTCGACGACTTCTGGGGGCGCGCCGACGTCGAGATCGACGGCGACGAGGAGATCCAGCAGGCCGTCCGCTTCGCCCTCTTCCACGTCCTCCAGGCCGGCGCCCGCGCCGAACAGCGCGCCATCCCCGCCAAGGGACTCACCGGCTCCGGCTACGACGGCCACGCCTTCTGGGACACCGAGGCGTTCGTGCTGCCGCTGCTGACCTACACCGCGCCGGCCGCGGCCGCCGAGGCCCTGCGCTGGCGCCTCGACACCCTGCCCGCCGCCCGGGAGCGCGCGGCCCAGCTCGGCCTGCGCGGCGCCGCGTTCCCCTGGCGGACCATCGAGGGCTCGGAAGGCTCCGCCTACTGGCCGGCCGGCACGGCCGCCTTCCACGTCGGCGGCGACATCGCGGACGCCGTGGTGCGGTACGTGGCGGCCACCGGCGACGAGGAGTTCGAGCGCGAGGCCGGCGTGGAGCTGCTGGTGGAGACCGCCCGCCTGTGGCGTTCCCTCGGCCACCACGACGACCGGGGCGTCTTCCACATCGACGGCGTCACCGGACCGGACGAGTACAGCGCGATCGCCGACGACAACACGTACACCAACCTCATGGCCCGGGCGAACCTGCTGGCCGCCGCCGACGCCTGCAAACGCCACCCCGACGAGGCGGCCCGGCTCGGCGCCGACGAGGAGGAGCGGGCCGCCTGGCGGGACGCCGCCGAGGCCGTGCACGTCCCCTACAACGAGCAACTAGGCGTGCACGAACAGCACGCCGGCTTCACCCGCTACCAGCGCTGGGACTTCGACCGCACCGGCCCGGACCAGTACCCGCTGATGCTCCACTTCCCGTACTTCGACCTGTACCGCAAGCAGGTCGTCAAGCAGGCGGACCTGGTCCTGGCGATGTACAGCTGCGGCAGCTTCTTCGAGGAGTACTTCGACGAGGAACAGATCGCCCGCAACTTCGCCTACTACGAGCCGCTGACCGTACGGGACTCCTCCCTGTCGGCCTGCGTCCAGGCCGTCATGGCCGCCCGGACCGGCCATCTGGACCTGGCCTGCGCCTACACGGCCGAGGCCGCCCTGATGGACCTCGGAGACCTGGAGCACAACACCCGCGACGGACTGCACATCGCCTCGCTGGCCGGCACCTGGATGGCGCTGGTCGCCGGGTTCGGCGGCATGCGGTGCGCCGACGGCGGCCTGCGGTTCGCGCCGCGCCTGCCCGAGAGGTACAGCCGGCTGGCCTTCTCGGTGGGGTTCCTCGGCCGGTGCCTGCGAGTGGAGCTGACCGCCGGGCAGGCGACGTACACCCTGCGCTCGGGCCCACCCCTGACGATTCGTCACCACGGCACCGAGGTGACGGTGCGTGAGGACGCCCCCGTCAGCCGCCCCGTTCCCCCGCTGACGCAGCGTCCGGCCCCGAGCCAGCCACCGCACCGCGCCCCGAACGCCCGCTGACCTCCGGATCGCGTCAGGCACTTGGCCGTATTCCGCTCTGCACGTCCCCACCCCGCGGGTTAGCTTGGCCATGTTTTCTGATCATCAGACCTCCACCTTCGGCCTGCGTGCCGTGGAGGTCGCAGCTGCCCTACGCGCGTAGGGGTAAGGGGTGGACGATGTCCAACGGCGCGAACGCCATCCTCGTTCGTATGCGAAGACGCGAACAGGCATACGCGTCGGGCGCCACCCGCGGGACGCGCGTCAACGGACCGCTTGCCGCGGTGGCCGCCGTCTTCGTCCTCGCGCAGCTCGTCCTCGTCCGGCCCGTCCTCGGCCTCGGCTGGGACGAGATCGTCTACGTCAGCCAGGTCACCTCGCACACCCCGGCGGCCTTCTTCAGCGCACCGCGCTCCCGGGGCGTCTCCCTGCTCGTGGCGCCCGTCGCGTCCTGGTCGTCGTCCGTCCCGCTGCTGCGCGTCTACCTCGCCCTGCTGTCCGGCCTCGCCCTCTTCCTCGCGCTGCGCGCATGGCGGGGCCTGTTCCCGACCCGGGTCCTGGTCGGCGGCGGCGCCCTCTTCGCCTCCCTGTGGGTGACCCTCTTCTACGGTCCGCAGGCCATGCCCAACTACTGGGTCGCGATCGGCGCCCTGATCAGCGTGGGCTGCTTCCTGCGGGCCCGAGCGGACCGTTCCGCCCGGGCGGCGCTGTGGGGCATCGCGGCGGGTGCCGCCCTCATGGCGTGGATGCGGCCCACCGACGCGGTCTGGGTGACCGTGCCGCTGCTCGTCCTCACCCTGGTGCGCCGCCACTGGCGACTCCTCCTCGCGCTCGCGGCAGGCCTCGCGGCCGGCGCCGTCCCGTGGGTGATCGAGGCCTACGTCGGCCACGGCGGCCTCGGGCAGCGGCTGTCGGACGCCTCCCGCATCCAGGGCGGACTGGGCTGGCAGATCGCCGTCGACGACCAGTTGCGCAGCCTGGGCGGACGAGCCCTGTGCCGGCCGTGCACCGTGCCGATGCCCAACCCCCTGGTCACCGTCTGGTGGTTCGTCCTGCCCGTCCTGGCCGGCCTCGGCCTGGTCGTCGCGGCCCGGGCCCGGCGCCTGGGACGCACCCTGATCCCCCTGGCCTGCGCCGCCACGGCCGCACTGCCGTACCTGTTCATGATCGGCTACGCGGCGCCCCGATTCCTCCAGCCGGCCTACGCGCTGCTCGCGATCCCGGTCGCCGACGCCCTGTGGCACCTGGTCAGGACCCCGGGGGGAAAGTGGCGGCCGGTGGCCGCCGCACTGGTCGCCCTCGGCCTGGCCGGGCACCTGGCGGTGCAGATCGCCGTCCTGGAAGGCGCCGTGTCCCGCAACACCGAGAGCCGCCGCGACTGGGACCGCACCGCCGGCGAGCTGCACCGCCTCGGTGTCCGCCCGCCCTGCCTGCTCACCGGCCACGAGGCCATCCCGATCGGCTACTACACCGGCTGCTCCTCGGGCGCGACGGCCGGCCACAACGAGAACACCACGGCGGCGGACATCCTGCGCACCGCGGACCGTCTTCCGGTCGCCCACATCGCACCGGCCGGCGGCACCCCGCCCCGCTACGCCCGCACCTGGCCCGTCCACCGGATCTCGGACCTGGACGTCCGCGTCGCACCGCCCGCGCAGCGGTCCGGCCCCTGACGCCGCACGGCGCTCCTGCCCCAACTCGCGTTTCCAGTCCGGCCCGTTAGGTAGGAGTCGGTTGACGGTTACGGGCGAGGGGGGAACGCCATGGCGGGGAGCGACCACGAGGGCCGGCTGGGGGAGGAGTTCTTCACACCGGGCTCCTCGTCCTTCACCGAGTTCCTGGCGGCCCACCGCCCCGAGCTGCTGGGCACCCGCCGGATCCTCCCGGACGGCGTCCGCGCCGAGGGTGCCCCGCACGGCACGACCGTGCTGGCCCTCACCTACGGCGACGGCGTGCTGATCGCGGGCGACCGGCGGGCGACGATGGGCAACCTGATCGCCCAACGCGACCTGGAGAAGGTGCACCCCGCCGACGACCACACCGCGGTGGCCTTCGCCGGTTCCGTCGGGCTCGCGCTGGACCTGGTGAAGCTCTATCAGGTCGAGCTGACGCACTTCGAGAAGGTCGAGGGCGTCCCCATGACCCTCGCCGCGAAGGCGACCCGGCTGGCCACGATGATCCGGGGCAACCTGGGCCAGGCCATGCAGGGCCTGGCCGTCGTCCCGCTGCTCGCCGGCTACGACCCCGCGGCTCCCGAGGGCCGGCAGGGCCGGATCTTCGGCTTCGACGTCGCCGGCGGCCGCTACGAGAAGTTCGGCTTCCACGCCGAGGGCTCCGGCTCGCCGTACGCCCGCGGCGCGTTGAAGAAGCTGTTCCGTCCGGGCATGTCCCGCCGCGAGGCCGCACTGGCCGCGCTCCAGGCGCTGTACGACGCGGCCGACGACGATTCCGCGACCGGCGGCCCTGACATCATCCGCCGCATCTACCCCGTCGTGTCCGTCATCACCGAGGACGGCTTCGAGCGGCTTCCCGAGTCGGAGACGGAGGGGCTCGGCCGCGAGATGGTCGAGCAGCGCCGCAGCCGGCCGGACGGACCGAACGCCGCGGTGTGACACCCGTCGCGGGGCGCCCGGCTCCGCGGAGTTTCCGTCCCGCGGAGTTTTCGGTTCCATGGACAAGACCTGTCGCGGGCTTTACTGCACATGACTTGCAGGTACTGGAGGATGGCGCGAGGCTGTTTCCCGCAGCCGTCCGTCCGACAGAAGGACCTCCCCCCGATGACGGCCGCCCCTGAGTCCACTCCGTCCCTCCCCGCCCCGGCTTCCGTGCAGCGCACGGCCCGGCACCGCGTCCGTACCTCCATGACGCGGCAGGAGTGGACCAGGGCCGGGGGGATGGCCGCGGTCATCGTGGCCCTGCACGTGATCGGCTGGTTCACCCTCGTCGCGATCGTCGCCCCCGAGCACCGCGCCATCGGCACCCAGACCTTCGGCGTCGGCATCGGCGTCACCGCGTACACGCTCGGCATGCGGCACGCCTTCGACGCCGACCACATCGCCGCCATCGACAACACCACCCGCAAGCTGATGGGCGAGGGACAGCGGCCGCTGTCGGTCGGCTTCTGGTTCTCCCTCGGCCACTCCAGTGTCGTCTTCGTCCTGGCCTTCCTGCTCACCCTCGGCGTGAAGACCCTGGCCGGGCCGGTCCGCGACGACGGCTCCGTGCTGCACGACGTCACGGGCCTGATCGGTACGACCGTCTCAGGGACGTTCCTCTACCTCATCGCGGCCGTCAACCTCGTCATCCTCGCCGGCATCTGGAAGGTGTTCCGCGGCATGCGCTCGGGCCGCTACGACGAGGCCGCCCTGGAGGAGCAACTGAACAACCGCGGCTTCATGAACCGCCTCCTGGGCCGCGTCATGAAGTCGGTCTCCAAGCCCGGGCAGATGTACCCGCTGGGCCTCCTCTTCGGCCTCGGGTTCGACACCGCCACCGAGATCGCCCTGCTCGTCCTGGCGGGCTCCGGCGCCGCCTCCGGCCTGCCCTGGTACGCGATCCTGTGCCTGCCCGTCCTGTTCGCCGCCGGGATGTGCCTCCTCGACACCCTCGACGGCTCGTTCATGAACTTCGCCTACGGCTGGGCCTTCTCCAAGCCGGTCCGCAAGGTCTACTACAACCTCACGATCACCGGCCTGTCCGTCGCCGTGGCCCTGCTCATCGGGACCGCCGAACTCCTCGGCCTGCTCGTGGAGCGGCTCGGCCTGCACGGCCCCTTCTGGGACTGGATCTCCGGCCTCGACCTCAACGTCCTCGGCTACGTCGTCGTGGCCCTGTTCGTCGCCACCTGGGTGGTGGCGCTTCTGGTGTGGAGGTTCGGGCGCATCGAGGAGAAGTGGACGGGTGACCTGGTCCGGCCGGGGCGCGGTGTCAGTCCATGACGGCGAGGGCGTATCCGAAGGCGAGGGCCACCGCCATCAGGACGACGGCCACCGCGACCAGCACGGTGCCGAGCACCGCCGCCACTCCGGCGATCGCGATCCAGCCGACCCGCGCCACGCGCTCGGACCGCCGGACGAAGTCGCCGTCCCCATCCAGGCCCTCATCAGCCATGAACACCCTCCCCGACGGCGAAGATGCAGCAGCGCGCGCGGGCGCCCCGACGGCATCCCCCGGGGTTAGAGCCCGCGTAACGGGAAACGCGGAACGGGCACCTGAGACGAACGAGTCGACGCAGCGCGACAGGGAGGCAGAAGTGATGGGCACGGAACCGATGCGCCCCGAACCGATGGCGGACGATGTGTACCAGCCCACCGGGAGCAACGAGGAGCAGGAGGACGCCGCGCCGCTGGACCTCCAGGACGCCGTCGACGAACGGACCTACGACGACACCCTCGACGAGGGCTACTCCCCGCCGGAGAAGCCGCTCGGCGTCACCAAGCGCGGCACCACCGCCGCCGAGCAGCACGAGGGCGAGACGCTCGACGAGCGCCTCTCCCAGGAGGTCCCCGACGTGTCCGCCGAGCCCACCGGGGACGGCGTGGGTGACAGCCCCGACAGTGACGGCGAACCGGTCGATCCCGAGGCGGGCACGGTCCGTGCGGGCCGCCTGGTCGCCCCGGACGAGGGCGCCCATCCCGACACGACGAAGGAGACCGTCGCGACGGACATCGGCATCGACGGGGGCGCGGCCGGTGCGGAGGAGGCGGCGGTACACGTGGTGGAGGACGACGGCGACCTGCCGGAGGGCGACGACAGGGTGTGACCCGCGCGGCGTCACGCGTCACGGAGTCCATGGCGCGTGACGTCCCGCGGGGAAGGGCTACGGCAGCAGCTTCTCCAGCGCGGCCGGGCCCTCCGCCGCGAGCTTGCGCTTGGCCCATTCCAGGTTGTGCGGGGTGAGGTCCTTGCCCGAGGCGAGGACGAGGTCCTCCGGTGACACGTCGGTGCCGGTGCGGGCGTGGAGCAGGCGGTCCGGGGTGGTGCGGTCCTCGGGCGGCCGGGACGCGTGGGGCTGTGACGTCGACATGTTCTCTGCTCCTAGGGTCCGGATCGCTGGGGCGGCCCCGGTGCTGAAAAACGGGTCCGCTATCACCATTCAACGCGCGAGCCCAGCGTGCATCCGGAGAGCCCGCGCCACCGCACGAGAACCGGCACCGACAGCGTGCCGAAAGCCCTGCTGAGAACCCCACGGACCCGTGCCGGAAGTCCGGCCGGGAGTCTGGTGGGGAAGTCGGCCGGAGGTCCCGCCGAGCCCCCGCAACCCCGCCGCGAGTCACCCGGAGTCCCCGCGGAGCCCGTCGGCAGACCCGCCAGAGAACAGCCCGCAGACCCCCGAGCCCCCCGTTCGGACGCTCACCGATGTCGCCGTGCCGTGGCCCGGGCGACGGTGGACACACGTGTCCCTCCGGCTGACAGGAGCGCACACGTGTGACCGCCGCTGTCGGCCTGGCCTGCGCCGCCCTCCTGGCCTGCGCCGGTACGGCGAGCGCCGACTCGGGCCGCGTCGGCATCGCCACTGACAGCCCGGGTTTCCTCTCCGGCAACGTCGTGCAGACCCCCTCAACGTCGATGCCCACGTCTGCGGCAACTCGATCGACGTGATCGGCCTGCTGAACCCGGCGTTCGGCAACAAGTGCACGATCAAGGACTGACGCACCGGTCGTACGGCAACGACGGCGGCGGCCCGCGAAACACCGCGGGCCGCCGCCGGCCGCCGTCAGGGACCGCGCCGCGGGCGGGGCGCGAGGACGAGCATCGTGACGTCGTCCCGCACGTCCGGGCAGTACCGGACGAGGTCGGTCCACACCCGCTCGGCCAGCGCGGCCGGATCCTCGTCGGCGAGGCCCGGCAGCCGCTCGGCGAGGGGATAGAAGACCCCGCCGGCGTCCCTGGCCTCGGTGACACCATCGGACGCGAGGAACAGCCGGTCACCGGCCCGCAGCCGCACCGAGACGACCCTCGGCGGAGTGACCTCGGCGAGGCCCAGCCCCAGCGGCGTGCACGGCTCGACGTCCAGCTCGATGGTCCGCCCGTCCCGCAGCAGCAACGGCCCGGCCTGCCCGCACGCCATGATCCGCACCACACCCGCGTCGGCGGAGAAGTCCAGCAGTACCGCCGTCGCGAACAACTCGGCGTGCGGCTCGTCCGCGGAGTCCACCGCCAGCCTCCGGTCGAGCCGGGCCGCCACCGCCTCCGGATCCGGCTGGTCCAGCACCGCCTCCCGGAACGCCCCGAGCAGCGACGCGACCGTGGCGACCGCCGACAGCCCGTGCCCCTGCACATCGCCCATGACCGCCCGTACGCCGTAGGGGCCCGCGCGTACGTCGAAGAAGTCGCCCCCGACCAGCGTCCCGCTCTGCGCGGCCCGGTACAGGCCCGCGCACCGCACCGGCCCGACCTCTTCCGGGAGCGGCGGCACGACCGCCCGCTGGGCGACCTCGGCGACGGCTCGTTCCGTCACCAGCTGCGCGTCACGCCTGCTGCGCACGAACGACAGCAGCACGCTCAGCGCGGCCACGAAGCAGACGGTCAGCAGATCGGTGCTGCCGGGGTTGTCCAGACGGAAGACGGGAACCGTCAGCACCAACACCGCCGACGCGCCGAGCGCCGCCGTCACGACCGGCCCGTGGGCCAGCACGGCCAGCGGCGGGATCGCGCCCAGCAGGAAGCCGACGTCCAGCGGCACCGGACTGACCAGCTCCGCCGTGCACACGCCCGCCAGCAGTACGGACGGCAGCAGCCGCGCCCAGACCGGCGGCGGTGCGCCGCGCAGCCAGCCCCGCCGGTCCAGGTCCCGATCCCGGTCCTGGTCCCGGTCCCCGTCCCGGCGCGGCAGCCGGGCGCGCGCTCTGCTCACACCACCACGCTGCTACGCCCCACCGGGCGCCGCACTCCGGGCCCGCGTCACCGGGGGCGGCGGTCAGCGGTGGCAGGCGGGGCGTGCGCGCCTGCTGTAACGGCGTGAGCGTCAGCCGCAGCCCCGTCGGCGCCGTGTCCTGGATGTACGAGGCGAAGTCGGCCACGTCGTCGAAGGCGAAGCCGTACGCCTTGCCGTCCCGCGCGGCCGCGTGCATGGCCTTGGCGTAGTGGTTGGTGAGGCCGGTCCGGTAGAAGGACGCGGGGCCGGTCGTGGGCTGGGCGGCGGAGCCCACCAGCGTCGAGCGGTTGAAAGCGGCCCGCCAACCCGTCTGTCATGCCGAAACCCCTTGCTGAAGCCGCTACTTGGGCGTCCTGACGGTCGCTTGACCGGCTCTTAAGGGCCACTTAAGCCGCGTCGGAAAGGCGTTGGACGGTCAGTCGGTGATCCCGTAGCGTGTCGGCGTCACGCCCCGAGACCGGTGGAAGGAGGGCAGAGCCGTGCAGTTCACACCGTTCCAGCGCTCCCTGCTCCTCGTCCCGGCGTGCCTCGACTGACCTCACCGGGAGCGCTCTCCGCACCATGCATCCCGGAGGAATTCCGTGACCGATGTGGTCATCCGCGCGCTCGACACGAGCGACGCCGATCTCTTCGACCCCCTGCCCGATCCGCTGGGCGCCCGTGAGGGCCACCGGCTGACCCGGCATCGCCCCGACTGGAAGCGGGTGGCCCTGCGCGACGGCAGGGTCGTGGCCCGCGGCGCCTGGTGGGGCGGCCCCGACGACACCGAGCCCCTCAGCCTCAACTGGTTCGACGTGGCGGAAGGCGAGGAGGAGGCGGGCGCCGCACTCCTGCGCTCCGCCCCCTGGCAGGTGGAACTGGAACTGAACCTGCCCGCGGGCTGGCGCGACGACCCGGCCCTGCGCGCCGCGGCCGAGACCCGCTTCACCGCCGCCCGGAAGGCCGGCTACGACCTCCTGGTGGAACGCCTGCTGTACCGGTGGACCCCCGACCACGGCCTGCCCGAGCGGCCCGGGCGCCTCACCTTCCGCGGCGAACCGGACGACGCCGTGTTCTTCGACGCGCTGCGCCGCATCCACTCCGTCACACTGGACGTCCACGCGCTGAAGGCCATCGAACAGGGCGGACTCGACCAGGCGGCCCAGGAGGAACTCGACTTCTTCCACTGGTGCCCCTCACCACGCGAGTGGTGGCAGGTCGCGTACACCCCGAAGGGCGAGATGGCCGGCATCCACATCCCGGCCCACAACCCCTCGGGCCCGTGCATCGCCTTCATCGGCGTCCTGCCCGACCAGCGCGGCCACGGCTACGCCTACGACCTCCTGGCCGAGTGCACGCACTTCCTGGCCGACCAGGGCGCGGACTTCATCGCCGCCGCCACGGACCAGGGCAACTTCCCCATGGCCGCGAACTTCGCCAAGGCCGGCTTCCCGGTGGTGAGGGAACGGCTCAACTTCGACCTGGTGTAGGAACCGGGCCGGCCGTCCTGCGGGGCCGACGCCCGGCGTCTTTCAGCAGCTCGTCGGCCGCCGTCAGGATCTCCGTGACCCGCAGGCCGAACGCCGCGTCGCACGCGTGCGGGCGGCCGGTCCTGGCGGCGGCGAGCAGCGCGTCCGCGGCCCGCATCAGGGCGGGAACCGCTCCGTCGGAGCTCTCCGGCAGGACCGCGGCCCCGGCCTCCCCGAGGAGCTCCACGACGGCACCGGACGCGGCGGGCGGTGCCGTCAGGCTCAGCGTGAGGGTGCTCGACGCGCCACCGGCGTGGTCGAGGACGACATGCGCCGTGTCCCCGGGGCCGTACGCCGCCGCCGTCACGCGCCGCACGTCGCCCAGCACCGGCAGCAGCACGGACAGGGCGTGCGGGCCGACGTCCCACAGGGCGCCCTTCTCCCGCCGCCACGGCGTGGCGAAGGGGCTCTCGCTGGTGAACACCGCCCCGAGCCACTGCGCCCGCCCCGTGAACCACCCCGGCACCGCCGCCTGCTCGGCGATCCACGCCTCCGGCTCGGGCTGGAAGCGGGCCGTGAAGAACACGACCGAGGCGACCCCGGCCTCCTCGGCCGCCTCGACCACGGCCCGCCCTTGCTCCACCGTCGGCGCGAGGGGCTTGTCGAGCAGCAGATGACACCCGTCCCGCGCCGCCCGCACTGCGAGCCCGGCCTGCACGTCCGGAGGCAGCGCCACGGCGACCGCGTCCACGTCGGCGAACAGCTCGTCCACGTCGTCGTACGCCCGGACACCGTGCCGCTCGGCCAGCTCCTTGGCGGCCTCCGGGCGACGCCCCCACACACCGGCGAAGTCGAGCCCGTCATGCCCGCTGAGCGCGGGTGCGTGGGCCAGCTGCGCCCAGGGTCCGGTGCCGAGCAGTCCTATGCGCATGCCGTCGCCTCTCCATGCTGCCTGAAACCGCAGGCGGCCGGTTCCGGCCGACCGCTCGGCGAAGAGCGTGTCACACGGGACCGGCCGCCGGGGAGCCCGGTCAGCAGCCAGGGACCGCACGGTGTGAAGCCGCAGGTTCCACGCACTGACCGTGCAGCCGAGGCCGCCCTCGCCGCGCGACGCCCGCGGCATCACCCTGGCGGTCCGGGCCTGCGCCGGCGGTGCCGAACAGGCCTTGCTGTCCTACGGCACCGCCGAACGCCGCTTCTCGGTCGACCGCGGCCGCTCCAGCCTCGACCCGGACGTCCGTAAGGGTGTGCACGGCGGAACCGTCGAACTCGACGGCGGGAGACTGCGGTGGAGGGTCCTGCTCGACCCCTCGACCCCTCGATGCCGGAGTCACCAGCCGGGTCTACCGCACCCGGGAAGCCTCCGACGGCCTGCGCCTGACCACCGACGGAGGTGCCGCCCGCGTCCTGGAGCTGGACGTCTGGCGGATGAACGGCGCCTACGACACACCCGTCGTCCGCGCCCAAGGTGCTGGCCAAGGCGACCGGCCGCGGCGTCGAGCAGTACCGTCGTGTCGTCTTCGACCTGTCCGCGCACCTCGGCGAGCGGATCCATGAGGCGAAAATGAAGAAAGGCAAGGAGAACTCTCCTCGCCACTCTCAACCTATAGCACACAGGGGGCCTTGCGGCAAGGCCCCCTGTGTGCCGCAGACTGTCCGGCCTACCAGGACCTGCGGATACGGGAGCATGACGTGACCCCCCTGACCACCAGCGCGTTCGACCTTCCCGACCGCCTCGCGCACAAAGCCGACCCGGCGCTGATCGCCCGGGACGAGCGGCACTTCGCTGCCATCGCCGCCTGTCTCGAACAGTCGATCGCCGAGCTGTCCGACCGCCTGGCCGCCGAGCGCAAGGCGCCCGGCGGGAAGGGCCGGCAGGCGATGGACCGGGACGCCGAGATCCACCGGCTGACCGCCCGCCTGCGGGCACTGCGGCGCTTCGGCCTGGACCTGTGCCTCGGGCACATGGCCGGCGTGGACGACCCCGATCCCGTGTACGTGGGACGACTCGGCCTCACCGACAGCGAGGGGCGCCGGCTGCTGGTCGACTGGCGTTCCCCCGCGGCCGAGCCGTTCTTCGGAGCCACCCACGCCAACCCGATGGGCCTGGCCAGCCGCCGCCGCTACCGCTGGACGGACGGCCGGATCAGCGACTACTGGGACGAGGTGTTCACCGCGGACAAAGTCGTCGGGCACGCCGCGCTCGACGACCAGTCCGCCTTCATCGCCAGCCTGGGCGGCAACCGCTCGCCCCGGATGCGGGACGTGCTCGGCACCATCCAGGCCGACCAGGACGCCATCATCCGCGCCGGTTCACGGGGCGCCCTCGTCGTCGACGGCGGTCCGGGGACGGGCAAGACCGTCGTCGCCCTGCACCGCTCCGCCTATCTCCTCTACTCCGACCCCCGGCTCGGCCACCGCCGGGGCGGCGTGCTGTTCGTCGGCCCGCACCGGCCCTACCTCTCCTACGTCTCCGATGTCCTGCCCAGCCTCGGCGAGGAGGGCGTGCAGACCTGCATCCTGCGCGACCTCGTCACCGAGGGGGCCGAAGCGGCCGTCGAGACCGATCCGGACGTGGCGCGCCTGAAGTCGTCGGCGGACATGGTGAAGGCGATCGAGAAGGCCGTCGCGTTCTACGAGGAGCCGCCCACCGAGGGGATGACGGTCACGACCCACTGGTCCGACATCCGGCTCAGCGCCGAGGACTGGCTCGTGGCGTTCGCGGCGGCGGAACCCGGCACCCCGCACAACGATGCGCGCGGCCAGGTCTGGGAGGAACTGCTCACGATCCTGGAGGACAAGCACGAGGGCGACGCGCCGACCGCCCTGCTGCGCAGGTCGCTGTCGCGGAACAGGGACCTGCTCACGGCCTTCAACCGCGCCTGGCCGCTGCTGGAGGCGAGCGATCTCGTCGGAGACCTGTGGTCGGTACCGGCCTATCTGCGGATGTGCGCTCCCCGGCTCAGCCGCGACGACGTGCGAAAACTGCAGCGCGATGATCCCCAGGCCTGGACGGTGTCCGACCTGCCGCTGCTGGACGCGGCACGGCAGCGGCTCGGCGACCCGGAGGCGTCACGGCGCAAGCGCCGGCACGCCGCCGCCGTCGCCGCCGAACGCGAACGCATGGACAGGGTCGTCGACAACCTGCTGGAGGCCCACACCCACGACGACGGCGAAGGGGTGCTGGTCATGCTGCACGGACAGGACATGCGCAACTCCCTGGTCGACGAGTCCGCCCTGCCCGCCGACGACCCGGACCGGCTGGCCGGCCCGTTCGCGCACATCGTCGTGGACGAGGCCCAGGAACTGACCGACGCGGAGTGGCAGATGCTGCTGCTGCGCTGCCCGTCCCGCAGCTTCACCATCGTCGGGGACCGTGCCCAGGCCCGGCACGGGTTCACGGAGTCGTGGCGGGAACGACTCGCGCGGGTCGGGTTCCACCGGGTCGACCTGGCCTCACTGAGCATCAACTACCGGACGCCGGAGGAGATCATGGCGGAGGCCGAGCCGGTCATCCGGGCCGCGCTCCCGGACGCCAACGTGCCGACCTCCATCCGCAGCGGCGACGTACCCGTCGTGCACGGTTCCACCGCGGAGCTGGACTCGGTCCTCGGCACCTGGCTCGCCGCACACGCCGACGGGATCGCCTGTGTGATCGGCGATCCCGGGTTCCGGCCGGCTTCGCCCCGGGTCCGTTCGCTGACCCCGGAACTGTCGAAGGGGCTTGAGTTCGACCTGGTCGTCCTCGTCGACCCGCAGGACTTCGGCACGGGCATCGAAGGCGCGGTCGACCACTATGTCGCGATGACCCGGGCGACCCGGCAGCTCGTCGTCCTCACGAGTTCCTGACATGGCTCCGGCCGGGGCCCCTTGGTGCGGGCCCCGGCCGGAAGAAGGCACGAGTCCTACCCGGCGAGTTCCTTGCGGATGCGGTCCAGCATGAACGCCGACGACTCCCGGGCCCGCTCCTCCCAGGCGAAGACACAGGACGTGGCGACACCGTCGAAGCCCAGCTCGCGCAGGGTGCCGAAGAAGGCGTCCCAGTCGACCTCGCCCTGGCCGATGTCGAGGTGCTGGTGGATCCGGGCCGGCGTGCCCGGCGGGTTGAGGATGTAGCGCAGGCCGGACGAACCCTTGTGGTTGAAGGAGTCCGCGATGTGCACGTGCTGGAGCTTGTCGCCGGCGTAGCGCATCATCGCCGCGATGTCGGCGCCGACTTCGGAAGCCCCGGAGAGGTGGAAGGAGTGCGGGGCGCAGTACAGGTAGTTCACCCACGGCTTGTTGATCGCGCGGACGAGATCGACGGCGGGCGTGTTCTCCTCGCAGAAGTCGTCCGGGTGCGCCTCCAGGTTCACAGCGATGCCTTCGCGCTCGAACACCGGCAGCAGTTCCTCCAGCGAGCGCCAGAAGGCGGCCTCGCTCTCGGCGGCCCGCTCGGGCCGGCCGTTGAACTCCGAGTTCATCAGCGGGCATTCGAGCTCGACGGTGATCTCGATCATCCGCTTCCAGTAGCGGACGGCGGCCTGCCGCTCGGTCTCGTCCGGCGAGGACCACTTGTACAGCGGCAGCACCGAGGACAGCCGCACATCGTGCCGGCGCAGGGACTGCTTCAGCTCCGCCACCCGCGCGTCGTCCGCACGCGGGTGCAGGAAGAACGGCATGAAGTCCGCGCGCGGCGACAACTCGATGTACTCGTAGCCGAGTTCGGCGACCGTGCGCACCATCTCGTCGATCGGCAGGGCGCGGAACATATAGGGGTCGAGGGCGATCTTCACGCGGTGCCTCCGTAGAACGCGGGGCGGGGCTTCATGTCGACGGTGACTCTCTCGCCGCCGGTCTCCAGGGACCGGACGGCGGCGTCGGTGATGACGGTGGCGGCGTAACCGTCCCAGGAGGACGGGCCGGTGGGCTCGGCGCCGGCGGCCACGCCTGCGACCCACTCGCGGAACTCGGTGTCGAAGGCCTCCGCGAACCGGTCCTTCCAGTCCTGGAGGACACCCGTGCCGTGCCGGGCGGCGGTGCGGATCCCGACGGCCGCCGGGTCGGGCAGCCGGACCAGGCCGTCCTCGCCGACGACCTCGCACTGGATGTCGTAGCCGTACTGGCAGTTGACGAAGACCTCCAGGTCGATCCGGACGCCCCCGGACGTCTCGAAGATCATGATCTGAGGGTCCTTGAGATGAGCGAAGCGCTTACTCGTGGCGCGCGGGGTGACCACCTGCGCGGAGACGATCTCGTCGTCGAGCAGCCAGCGCAGCACGTCGATCTCGTGCACGGCCGTGTCCTGGGCGGCCATGGCGGAGTGGTACGACTCCGGCACGGTCGGGTTGCGGTGGGCGCAGTGCACGATCAGCGGGGCCCCGAGCGAGCCGGTCGACAGGACCTCCTTCATCTGGCGGTAGCCGGCGTCGAAGCGGCGCATGAAGCCGACCTGCACCAGCCGGCGGCCGTGCGCCCGCTCGGCCTCGACGATCCGCAGACAGTCCTCGGCGGTCGTGGCCAGGGGCTTCTCACAGAACGCCGGCTTGCCGGCCGCGATCGCGCCCAGGACGTGCTCGGCGTGGGTGGGCCCCCAGGAGGTGACGA
This sequence comes from Streptomyces azureus, assembly GCF_001270025.1. Taxonomy (NCBI): domain Bacteria; kingdom Bacillati; phylum Actinomycetota; class Actinomycetes; order Kitasatosporales; family Streptomycetaceae; genus Streptomyces; species Streptomyces azureus. Next base: position 21,349 of record NZ_DF968361.1, read on the forward strand.
GGACGGCGTCCACGTCCGGGGAGGCGATCAGATCCGCGCCGGTGGGCAGCGCGGTGGCGCCGACCCGGGCCGCCGCCTCGGCGGCGCGGGCGGTGTCGATGTCGGTCACGGCCGTCACGGACGCCCCGGTGACGACCTCGGTGAGCCGCCGGATGTGGTCCTGGCCGATCATTCCGGCGCCGATGACGCCTACACGTACGGTCATGGTCGTTTCCTTCAAAGGGAGGGTCAGGAAAAGCGGGTGCGGAGCTCGGCTTCGAGGGTTTCGAGGGTGCGGCCCTTGGTCTCGGGGACGTAGAGCTTGACGAAGGTGAGGGACAGCACGCCCGCCACCACGAACAGGAAGAAGGTGTTGGAGATCCCGATCCCGGAGACCAGGGACGGGAAGACCAGCCCGATCACGAAGTTGGTCAGCCACAGCACCACGGCCGCGATCCCCATGCCGAAGCCGCGCATCCGCATCGGGAAGATCTCCGACAGCATCAGCCAGGTCACCGGCGAGATCGCACCCTGCTGGAAGGCGAGGAACGTCACCGTCATGGCGAGCACCGCGAACGCCCGCGCGTCACCCGAGGGCAGCACCAGGGAGAAGACGCCGATCAGCAACAGGGCGACGGTCGTACCGGCCTGACCGGTCATCAGCATCGGGCGGCGCGGCACCCGGCCCAGCAGCCAGATGCCGACGAAGGTGGCCAGCACCGAGATCACGCCGTTGGCGATGTTCGCCGTCAGCGCGCTGTCGGCGGCGAAACCGGCGTCGGTGAGGATCTGGGTGCCGTAGTACATGATCGTGTTGACGCCGGTGATCTGCTGCACGATCGCGATGCCGAACCCGACGAACATCAGCTTGCGCACCCACGGCGTGCTCTTCATGTCCTGCCAGCCGCCGAGCTTGGCCCGCTCGTCCTTGACGGCGAGCGCGGACACCTCCTTCAGCTCGGCCTCGGCCCGGGCCTGCGACCGCACCTGCCTGAGGACTTCGAGGGCCTCCCCGAAGCGGCTCCGGGATGCCAGCCAGCGGGGGCTCTCCGGCATCACCAGCATGCCGAACCAGAGCACCACGGCCGGCAGCGTGGCGACGACCAGCATCCAGCGCCACACGCCACCGGACTCGCCGCCGACCTGGGCGATGATCGCGTTCGACGTGAAGGCCAGCAGCTGACCGCTGACGATCATCAGCTCGTTACGGGTGACGAGAGCGCCGCGCCGCTCGGCGGGGGACACCTCGGCGAGATACACCGGCACGGTCACCGACGCGCCGCCGACCGCGAGACCGAGCCCGAACCGTGCCACGATCATCACCTCGGTCGTGGGGGCGAGCGTGCAGCCGAGCGCGCCGACGAAGAACAGCACGGCCAGCAGCAGGATGGTGCGCCGCCTTCCGCGTGCGTCCGACAACCGGCCGCCGGTCACCGCGCCCAGCGCGGCACCCAGCAGCAGCGAGCTGGTGACCATGCCCTCGGTGACCGGGGTCAGGCCGAGGTCGTCGGTCATGTAGGGCAGGGCGCCGTTGATGACTCCGGTGTCGTAGCCGAAGAGCAGACCACCGAACGTGGCGATGATCGTGATCAGCCTCAGCCGCCGCCTGACCGCCGGAGGAGCGTCGTCCGCGACGGCGGTGGCGGGGGGTGGGACGGGGGCCGGTGTCGTGTCGTCCGTGACGTCCATGGCCGCTCCTTACCTGTCGATGTTCGGGCGCCGGGTACCCGACAGTCCGCAGGCGGCCAGGTGTTCACGGGTGCTGACCGCGATCGGCAGCGGCACCTCGGGAGCGCACGGGTACAGGTCCTGCTCGACGATCACGAACAACTCGGCGTCGAGCCCGGCGAGTTCGGCCACCACATCGGCCGGCTTCGGCACTCCGGCCGGAGGTGACACGCACACCCCGCGCTTCACGGCCTCGCCGAAGGACAGGTCCTCGGCCGCGACCTGCGCCAGGATCTCCGGGTCCATCTGCTTGATGTGCACGTAGCCGACCCGTTCACCGAAGCGGCGGATCAGATCGAGGTTGTCCCCACCGCCGTACGCGACGTGCCCCGTGTCCAGGCAGAGGTTCGTGTAGCGGCTGTCGGACTCGTTCAGCAGCCGCTCGATCTCTCCTTGCGTCTGGATGTGGCTGTCGGCGTGCGGGTGGACGACCAGCCGTACGTCGTACTCCTCCAGCAGCAGCCTGCCCAGCCGGTCGGCGGCCCGGCCGAATCCGGCCCACTGCTCGGCGGTCAGCTCGGGCGACTCGGTGAACGCACCCGTCTTCTCGTCCCGGTACATCGGCGGGATGAAGACGAGATGGTGCGCCCCCGCGGCGGCGGTCAGCGCGGCGACCTGCCGGACATGGGCGAGCATCTCGTCCCACGACTCGGGCCGGTGCAGTGCGCCGAACGCCGTACCGCCGGAGACCTTCAGCCCCCGGGCCTCCAGTTCGGTCTTCAGCCGCTGCGGGTCGGTGGGGAGATAGCCGTACGGGCCGAGCTCCAGCCACTCGTACCCGGCCTGGACGAGCTCGTCGAGGAAACGGGTGTACGACACCTGGTGCTCGTCCTGGGGGAACCAGACGCCCCAGGAGTCGGGGGCGGATCCGAGGCACAGGTTGCCGACGGTCGTACGCAGCGGGGCTGGCACCGTTGCCATGGTGAGAGTCCTTCGGGGAGAGGAAGGGGGCGGGCGTGACACTGATGCGCTCTACTAGCGCGCTCTAGTTCGAGTACGATGACCCCTGTCCAAATGTCATGTCAATAGGTTGTTGCCGGGAGATTGCGGGGTCCTCGTACGGACCCCGTGCGGGACGCCCCGTAAGGTGGTCGGCGTCGGAGGGTGGGTTCACACGTGGATGCATCGGGCAGGCAGCGGCCCACGATGGCGGACGTCGCCGAGAAGGCGGGCGTGTCCCGCGCGCTCGTCTCGATCATCTTCCGAAACCAGGCGGGGGCCAGCCGGGAGACGCGGGAACGGGTCCTGCGCGTGGCCGACGAGATCGGTTACCGGCCCGACAGCGCGGCCCGGCTGCTGGCCCGTGGCCGCAGTCGCACGCTCGGCGTGATGTTCACCGTGCACCAGACCTTCCACACGGACCTCATCACCGGCATCTACCCCGAGGCCGAACGGCTCGGTTACGACGTCCTGCTCTCCGGGGCCACCCACGGCCGCAGTGAGGCCAAGGCGGTCGAGGCGCTGCTCAGCCACCGCTGCGAGGCCGTGATCCTGCTCGGCCCGGACGCCGAACCCGACTATCTCGCCGAGCTCGGGCAGCGCACGGTCGCCGTCTCGATCAGCCGCCGGGTGCCCCAGGCCCATGTCGACTTCGTGCACTCCGCCGAGGGCAAGGGCGTCCGGCAGGCCATGGACCACCTGGTGGAGCTGGGACACCGCCGGATCGTGCACATCGACGGCGGACGCGGCCCCGGTTCGGCGGAGCGGCGGCGTGCCTACCGCGCCGCGATGCGCCGCCACGGGCTTCAGGCGCAGGCGCGGGTGATCCCCGGTGAGCACACCGAGGAGTCCGGTGTCGAGACCGGCCGGCTGCTGCTGGCCGAACGCGGCAGCGGCCGGCCGCTGCCGACGGCGGTCCTCGCCGGCAACGACCGCTGCGCGATGGGGCTGCTGATGGCCCTGACCCGGGCGGGCGTCGAGGTCCCGCGTGACCTGTCCGTCGTCGGTTACGACGACAGCCACCTCTCCCATCTGATGCCGCTCGGCCTGACCACCGTGCGCCAGGACGCGTTCCTCATGGCCGAGCACGCGGTCCGCTTCGCCGTCGAACGGCTGGAGAACGGGGAACTGCCGCCGAGGGAGGCGGTGCTGGACCCCAAACTGGTGGTGCGGGGAACGAGCGGGCCCGTTCCGGCGGAGGGCTAGCGAGTCCCTTTCCCGGTCAGTCCCTTTCTCAGCGCGTCCCCTTCTTCGCGAACTCGGCGACGCTGTCGACGTTGTCCTTCGTGACGAAGGCCGGCCCGGTGAGCACGGGAGCGGTGCCGCCGCCGCTGAAGTTGCCGTTCGTCCGGTAGAGCCACAGCGCGTCGACGGCGAGGTAGCCCTGGAGGTAGGGCTGCTGGTCGACGGCGAACTGGATGTCACCGCCCTGGATGGCGCCGACGAGGTCCTTGTTGAGGTCGAAGGTGGCGACCTTGGCCTTGCTGCCCGCGTCCTTGACCGACTGCACGGCGGTCATGGCGATCGGGGCGCCCAGGGTGACCACCTGGTCGATGGTGGAATCCTTCTGGAGCTTGGCGGTCAGCGTCGACTTCACGGAGGGCATGTCGGTGCCGTTGACGTACAGGTTCTCCGTCGTGCCCTTGAAGCCCTTCTTCAGGCCGGCGCAGCGCGCCTCCAGTGCGACCTGGCCCTGCTCCTGGATCACGCAGACGGCGTGCTTGGCGCCCTGCTGGTTGAGGCGCTCGCCGAAGGCCTGGCCGGCGATGTTCTCGTCCTGGCCGAAGTACTCGAGCATGCCGAGTTCCTGCCAGTTGTCCAGCCCGGAGTTGAAGCCGACGACGGGGATGCCGGCCGCTTTGGCCTCGGCCACGACCGCCTTCATGGCGTCGGGCTTGGCGGCGGTGAGCGCGATGCCGTCGACCTTCTGGTCGATGGCGTTCTGCACGAGGTTGGCCTGGTTCCCGGCGACGGGGTCGCTGGAGTAGACGAGCTTGATGTTGTCCTTCGCGGCGGCGGCCTGGGCGCCCTTGCGGATCAGGTCCCAGAAGGTGTCGCCGGGTGCCGCGTGGGTGACCAGGGCGACGGTCATCCGGGGTGTGGTGGCCTTGCCCGCGGCGGCGTCGGTGCCGCCGGTCTCGGACTGCTTCCCGCCGGAGCCGCTGGAGCAGCCGGCGGCGAGCAGCGCGCCCGCGAGGACGGCGGTGGTCAGGGCGGCGGATCTGTGGTGTCTGCGCATGTCTGGTGCACCTCGGTGTGCTGGGGAGAGGGGGCCGTGCCCGGCTCCGGGAGGTAACTGGAGCGCGTCACTAGCGCGCTCTAGTGGCAGGTACTATGCGTGCGCCCTGGGGTGATGTCAACAGCTTTGTCAGGACGTACCAACAAACAGGGCGTTCCAACAAGCAGGGCGTTCCGGCAAGACAGGGCCGCCCGCACACACCGGCAGTGCACGGCGTGCGCGGGCGGCCCCGCGGGGCGGACGGTTCTCGGTCCGTCCGGCCGGTCCCGCTCAGCTCTCCGGTCTGCTGATGTTGACCATCCAGGGGACGCCGAAGCGGTCCGTGCACATGCCGAACACATCGCCCCACATCTGTTTCTCCAGCGGCACCGACACCGAGCCGCCCTCGGAGAGCTTCTCCCAGTAGCCGGTCAGCTCGGCGTCGTCGTCGCCGCTCAGACTCACCGAGAAGGGCTGGCCCGGCGCGGACTCCATGCCCGGCGGATTGTCGGCGCCCATCAGGGTGAAGCCGCTGGGGGTCTCCAGCATGCCGTGCATGATCTTGTCGGCGTTGGGGGCCTCCGCCTGGCCGAAGTCGCCGTAGGTGTTGAGGGTCAGGGTGCCTCCGAAGACCTCCTTGTAGAACTCCATCGCCTGCCGGGCGTCGCCGTTGAAGGACAGGTACGGGTTGAGGCGCGAGACCATGAGAACCTCCGTGAAGGGGTCGAGGGCCAGGTGCGCGCAGCGTAACGCCGGGCACCGGCGACGGCTCGTCGAGCGGTGCCGTGCCGGGGGTGGCGCGTCCCTCCCGGTGACCGGCCTCGTCACCAACCGCGCTGTTAGCGTGGCGCCTTGAGCAGAGGGGGAGGACCGCGCTCATGACAACGACCACCTTCCGCATCGGCGGGGATCTGGACGTACGCCGGCTCGGTTTCGGAGCCATGCATCTGCCGACCGAGGCCGGCCCTGCCCGGGAGAACGCCCTCGCGGTCGCCCGGCGGGCCGTGGAACTGGGCGTCACATTGATCGACACGGCCCATCTGTACGGCGGGGGAGCCAACGAGGAGCTCCTCGCCGAGGCACTGCACCCCTATCCGGCCGAGTTGCTGATCACGACCAAGGTCGGTGTCGCGCGCATCGAGGGCGAGTGGCGGCTCGACGGGCGGCCCGAGACCCTGCGTCACCAGGTCGAGCAGGCCCTGCGCCGGCTGCGCGTCGAGCGGATCGAGCTGCTCCAGCTGCACCGCATCGCCCCCGGGGCACCGCTCGCCGACCAGCTCGGCACGCTGCGGGACCTACCAGACCGAGGGCCTGGTCGGCCGGATCGGGCTGTCGGAGGTCACCGCCGCCGAGCTGGCGCAGGCCCGGAAGATCGTCGACATCGTGAGCGTGCAGAACCGCTACAACCTGCTCGACCGTGAGCACGAGCCGGTGCTCGACGCCTGTGCGGCGGCCGGAATCGCCTTCCTGCCGTGGCGGCCCGTCGCCTGGGGGAAGGCGGGGGCCGAGGCTGAGATCGCGGCCGTGGCGGCCGACCTCGGTGCCACGCCCACGCAGGTCGCGCTCGCCTGGCTCCTGCACCGCTCGCCGGTCGTCCTGCCGATTCCCGGCACGGCACGCATCGAGCACCTGGAGGAGAATCTCGCCGCGGCGGACCTCGACCTGACGCCCGCCCACCGCGACCGCCTCGACCGGCCGGCCGGGGGAGCGGGGAGCGCGGCTGGAGCGGACTGAGACAGGGCCTCACACCCACAAAGGGACCCGGTATGGGGGCACACGGGGCTCCACGAGGGCTCAGGCCTCGTCGGACGACCCGCTGTTCCAGTCGTACGGGCCGCCGCCGCGCCACTCGATCAGCTCCGTGTCGTCGACTGCCGTGTCGGCGGTGGGCAGGCCCTCGCGGTGCAGCAGGTCCAGCACGTCGAAGAGGCTGTAGGCGACGCCCATGCGCTCGCCGTGGATGGTCACCAGCCGTCCGCCGTCCGACGCGGGCGGCTGCACGACCACAGGGGGTTGACCGTCCATAGCCCCACCATGCTCCCGAAAACGCCGGTTCGCAGCTCGGACGGGCCGATAAGGGGGTCCTGAAGCGGGAGGGAGCCGGTCGGGCCCGCCGGTCCTGAGCCGGTCCGGCCCACCGGTCCCCGGCCCCGGCCCCGGAGGCTCTGTGCGCCGGTGACAAGGCACGATCCGGAAACTGAGTTCTTATCAGCACCCCCTGAGCGACCTCCTGCCGGAGCCCTAGCGTCCGTGGCATGAACATGAACTGTAAGGCAAGAGGGAAGTGGCGGGGGGCCGCACTGGCGGTGCTGCTGACCGCCGGGACGCTCACGGCCGCGGCTCCGGGTGCCCGGGCCGACGGCGCGCGAACCGAGACGCCGGTCGCGTCGACGTCGCCGGTGACCGGGGTGACGGAGTCGGTGGTGCGGGTGAGGGCGCCGCTGCCGCAGGCGGCCGGGCCGCGTCCGGCCGCCTGCGACTGGCTGTCGTACCTGCGCTACCGCTCCACCGACGGGCCCGCCGCCTCGGCCGACGCGGACCGGATCCTCGTCGCCCAGCCCGGCATCCTGGAAGGGGCAGGGGCGTTCGACAGCGTGGCCCGAAACACCGTGGCGCGAGCCGCCGAGCAGGGCCTGCACATCGAGTTCTGGGCACTGGACCGGCGCTCCAACTGCCTGGAGGACCGCACCGGCATCGCCTCCGGCGACCAGCACACCGCAGTCGACTACTACTACCGCGGCAAGCAGGTCGACGGCCGGACCTTCGCCGGCTTCGCCGGCAACGAGAAGCTGGGCTGGATGGCGAAGCTCGGCATCGAGCAGACCGTGCGCGACCAGTACGACCTGCTCACCGCCGAGTTGCCCGACCAGACGCAGCGCAAGCGGAAGGTGCTGTGCGGCGGGCACTCGCTGGGCGGTGTGATCACCGGGTACTTCGCCGCCGCCGACTTCGACGGCGACCGGGCCACCACGGCGGACGCCGGCTACAACCAGTGCGCCGGCTACTTCGCCCTGGACACGACCGTCTCCACCTCGCTGGCCGACCTCCGCGGCAGCCTGCCGGACGACACCAACCTGCCCGACATCGGCCTCGGTTACGGCGTGGTGCAGGCGGGACTCGACAGCGGGGTGCTGCCGCGCACGCTGTCCGCGCCGGTGCTGCTCAACCCCGAGACCATGACGCTGCTCGGCATCGCGGGGATGGGTGCCCTCAAGGACCCGGACGCCGAAGCGAGCCTGCCGCGCTACCTGCCCTCCAACCTCAACATCGAGGCCACGCACCGCGCCCTGTTCTCCAAGGACACCGCCGCCTTCCTCACCGGCAAGCCCGCGGTGAAGGACTTCCGGCTCACCAACGGGGCGGTGCTCGGGGCGCTGCTGGACGACAACTCCGTACCGCTCGCGTTCCTCCAGACCAGCCTCGGCTTCTTCGACGGTGGGCCGATCGCCGACAAGAGCTTCCCCGTGGCCAACGGCGGTGAGCAGCAGCCCGGGCTGTACGGCACGGCGTACAAGGCCATCCCGGACCGGCCGCAGGGACCGCTCTACACCTGGCGCAACTACGACCGCGTCGGTGACCCCGACGACCCCGGCCACCGGTCGGCCGACGGCACGCCGTTCACCGGCGCCGGCGAGGAGGTCACCGACGTGCGGCAACTGGCCCGCAGCCTGGCAGAGCAGCCGCTGGACTTCACCGAGCAGTACTTCCCGACCAAACTGATCACCGACATCGAGATGGCCGGCTCGCCCCAGGTGAAGAAGCTCGTCGTCCATCCCGGCGGCCTTACCGCCAACCCGGTGCTCACCGTCCTCGCCGGTGAGGGACTCCTGGCCGGCCGGGCCCCGGCCGAGCTCCACCCCGTGATCGCCGACGGCTACCAGCACCTCGACGTACTGACCGCCGCACCCACCCAGAACAACGGCCGGCCCGAGATCGTGTCCACCAGCCTCGCCGGGTTCGCGCGGTCGCCGCGCTGACGCTCCGCGTACGCAACAACGGGCCCGGGAGGAGATCCTCCCGGGCCCTTCAGTGTGCTGCCGAAGCTCAGAGCCTGCCCGCGGCGAACGTCGCCGCAGTGTCCGCGTCGTCACGGTAGCCGAGGTGCGCCCCGACGTCGCCGCCGCCGCTCTCGCAGACGGGGTCGCCCTTGGCGCAGATGTCCAGGGTGCGGCTCTGGTACGGGCCGGTGACGCTCTTGCCGATGGCGCGGATCGGGTTGCCGAACAGCAGCACCGCGGCGACCTTCGGCTCGACCGCCGCGGGCAGCGTGGCCACGATGGGGCTGCCGACCACCGCGCCCGCGCTGCTGATGCCGATCGAGTTGTCGACGACGTTCGCGCCCTGCGAATAGCCGACGAGCACGAACCGCTGATTCGGACAGGCGGCGGCCTGGCTCTTCACATGGTTCACCAGGTCCGCGTTGCCCTGCGCGGCAGACGTCAGGGAAAGGTTCGCGGGATAGTTCACCGCGTAGCTGGACAGGCTTTTGCCCGCCGCCTTCTTCTGAAGGGCGGAATACACCGGGTCGCCGACGATGAAGCCGAGCGTGCCCGGCTCGAAGGTGCCGCGCGCCGAGACGACTTCGATGTCCGAGCAGGCCGCGGCCGCAGCCGGGGGAGCCGAGAGGGTGGCGAGACCGGCCCCGCCGGCCAGTGAGAGCGCGGCGAGACACAAACGGATACGCATGGGGGGTCCTCCGCGGGTGAGGCGCGTCGAGCGCCTGCGAAAAAGGATGACCCGAACGTATTCGCTGTGTCTCCCAGGGTGTTATTGACAGGATTATGGAATCGCCGCGGTTTTTTGTTGCCGATTGAGTACGGGAAGTCAGTTCGGCGGCGTGCGCAATGACTCCGCGCGCAACGCGAGAATCAGGTCGAGGCGGGTCTCCGGGTCGTGCAGGGCGTCGCCGAACAGCTTCTCCAGCTGGCGCAGGCGGTAGCGGACCGTCTGCGGGTGGATGTGCAGCCGCACGGCGACGTCCGGCACGTTGCTGCCGCTGAGCAGCCACGCCAGCAGTGTCTCGGCGAGCCGGTCGCGCTGCCCGGCCGAGACCGTGTCGAGCGGTGCGAGGACCCGCTCCTGGAGCCGTTCGAGCAGCGGCTCGTCGCCGTACAGCAGCAGGGTCGACAGATGGTCGGCGCACCGCACCACACCCTGGCGCGGGAGGAGCCCGCGCCCCATCAGCGCGAGCGCCCGGGTGGCCAGGCGCAGCGACTGCGTGGCGTCGGTGACCGCGACCGTCGGGCCGATCGCGGCCGGCCGGCCGCGCAGCGCGAGCGTGAACGCCCGGCCGAAGCGGCCGGAACCGTCCGGGTCGGGCACCAGCATGCGCGGCGGCCGGGACTCCATGTCCACCAGCGCGCCCGCCGCGGCCAGCGGCCGGTCCTCCTCCCGCCGGTCCGGCGCCGCCGCGAGCGCCACGACGGCGACCGTCCGGGGTACCGGCCAGCGCGCGCTGTGCGCCAGATCCTGCACGGCCTCCAGCGCCACCGGCCCGTCCTGGAGCAGCAGGTCGAGCAGCCGCCTTCGGCGCCGCTCCAGCTCGTCCGAACTGCGCAGCTGTGCCTCCGCGTAGCCGGCCGCGGCCGCCTGGGCGACCTCGTGCACGGTCCGGAACGCCAGCTCGCCGAGCGCCGCGACGACCGTGGAGTCAAGGCCGAGTTCCTCCGCCGTATGACCCATCAGCCGCCAGGCGTGCATACCCCCGACCCGCAGCGCGGACTGCAACGCGTCCAGGCTGCGGCCCTCCAGCGCCTCGCCGCGCCCCAGTTCGTAGTACGTCGCCGCGATCGCGCCCCTGTCGTCGCACGGGTCGGCGATGTGGTCGACGAACAGGGTCAGCGCCTGCACCACCCCGGCCCGCAGGTTCCTGCCGTACGCCCCGTCGGCGGGCCGGGCGTACTCGGGGACCTGACGGCGGACCTCCTCCTCCACCTGATCGGCGACGGCCGCCAGCTGGGCGCGCAGCAGCTTCGCCAGCTCGGGCGGCATCGGTGGCATACCCGGGCGGTCCGGCACGCCCTGCTGGGCGGGCACAGCCATCACGGACACTCCTTTCGACCGGAAGCGGCTCACCCGCGGACTGTAACCGCTGGGACGAGCGGGAAGTCCTGTGTAGGACGGACGACCCCTGCGTTCCGTTCCGTGCCCCGACGGCACCCCCGTCACTCCGGCACGCCCAGCGCATGGGCGAGCATCGGCCACGAGGCGGTGAACTCCCGCTTCCAGTAAGCCCAGTCGTGCCCTCCTCCCGAGTAGAGGTGCGTGGTGGCGCGAATGCCCAGGCGGGCGAGCGTGCCGGCGAAACCCTGGGCCGAGGGCCACAGGGCGCTCTCCAGCACCCCGGGCAGCGGATCGCCGCTGCCGCCGCCCACCCCGCTTCCCTGCGAGACGTACAGGGCGGTACCGCGCAGCCCGGTGGCGTGGGCCCGCGGGTTGAACTCCCGCCAGGTCAGGAGGTTCAGCAGCGGATGACCCCACAGGGAATGGGCCGGCAGGTTCTCGCGGGCCACGATGGCGTCCATGATGGGGGGAACGCCGGGCGCGGTGGTGTCGAGGACGCCGCTGAAGGAGGCCGCGGCCTTGAACGCCCCGGGGTGCCGGGCCGCGTGCGCCATCGCACCGTAGCCGCCGGTGGAGACCCCGGCGACCGCCCGTACGCCGGAGGCCCGGTAGTCCCGGGCGAGCAGCGCCTGTACCTCCTTCACCTGGAACGTCTCGTAGTCGGGGCCACTGCGCCAGACGCTGGGGATACCGGTGGGGCCCGCGTCCGGCATCGCGACGATCAGGTCGCGGCCCTCGGTGAAGGCCTCGATGTCGGTCTCCCGGGTCCAGGACGTGTAGTCGTCGTGGGCGCCGTGCAGCAGATACAGCACGGGGTACGTCCGCTCCGGCCGCGAACCGAAGTCCGACGGCAGGATCAGCCGGACCGGCGCGCTGCGGCCGAGCGCGGCGGAGGGCACGGACACGTCCAGCGTGCGCGGCCCGAGCCGGGTGGCGGCCCCGGCACGGGCCGTCCCGCTCGCGGCGCCGAACAGGACGGCGAGGCCGGCGGCGGCCGTCGCTCTGGCGACAGTGCGCCGGGACACTCCCGCAGCGGGCTTCGGCGGCAGGTGGGGCATGGCGGCTCCTCGTGGTTCCGGTTTCAGGGGGCCCGCTCGGCGAGCACCCGGCTCAGGTGGGCGGCGATCTCGTCGACGTGCGGCGGATCGAGCAGCGACAGATGGTGACCGGGCACCGGCACGACCTCCAGGCGCGGGCACACCTCGTCCCAGCCCAGCGCCTTGTCGTCCCGTTCGTACGCCGGGTCGCGCACGGTGTGGGGCGCGGGCTCGGTGGCGCGGTAGAGGACGACCGGCCCGTCGTAGTCGCCGGGCAGGTGCGACTCCCCGATGCCCATGTCCAGGTAGGAGGCGCGCTGGTGCTCCAGTGCGGCGGGCGGCACGTCGGCGGCCTCGCGCAGCGTTCGCAGCACGATGTCGATGCGGTCCCGGTCGTCGTCCATGGCCACGAGCTCGTCGTACGGCAACTCCAGCCGCACGCCGTAGGCGTCGGCGACGTGGCCGGCGAAGCCCTCGAAGTGCGCCCGGATCCGGTCGGCGTGCGTCAGACCGGGCCGGGGGAGGGGGCGTACGGAGTCGATGAGCACGACCAGCGGCACGTCCCGTCCGGCGGCGGTCAGCTGCCGCGCGGTCTCCTGGGCGACGAAGCCGCCGAAGGACCAACCGCCCAGCAGGCAGGGCCCGTCGGGATGGGCGGCGTCGATCGCCTCGGCGTAACGGCGCGCCTTCTCCGGCACGGTCCGGGCCTCCTCGATCCGCTCCAGCCCGTAGACCGGCCGGTCCTGCCCGAGCCGTTCGGCGAGCGTCCGGTAGACGGTGACCGGGCCGCCGGCCGCGTGGACGAGGAACAGCGGAGGCCGGGAACCGGTGGCGCGCAGCGGGCGCAGCGGGGTGTCCTCACGTGGGAGGGCTTGCTGGATCCGGGCGGCGGCGTCCTCGACGGTGGCGGCGGTGAACAGGTCGCGCAGGGGCAGTTCGATGCCGAACTCGCGCTCCACGGCCGTGCGGACACGGACGGCCATCAGCGAGTCCAGGCCCAGATCGGCCAGGGCGGTGCCCGGGGTGACACGGGTGGGCGGGTGGCCGGAGACGGCGGCGATGTGGTGGGTCAGCCGGGTCAGGACCGACGAGGGCTCCGCCACTTCGGCGAGAGGTGCCTCCGGCTCCGGCACCGGCTCGGTGCGGGCCCGCCCGTCCGTCCACCAGTGGCGTACGTGCCGCCACCGCGGCACCGGCAGGTCGACGACCCGGCCGGGCGGCGCGGGCAGCCGCTGGCCCGCCACGTACAGGGCGCCCAGCTGCCCGGCGAACGCCTCCGCCCCGTCGGCGTCCCGGCGCAGGGTGGCCAGGGCGAGGGCATCGGGCACGGTGTCGGCGACGGCCCCGGCCAGCACCGGGTGCGGCGAGATCTCGACGAACGCCGTGTGGCCGTCGGCCGCGGCCGCCGCGAGCGCCCGGTCCAGGCGGACGGGCCGCCTGAGGTTGGCCACCCAGTGGGCCGCGTCGAACAGGCAGTCGCCGCGCGGGTCGTCGAGGACGGTGGAGTACACCGGGACGCGCGGCCGCCGGCCCCGGATGCCGGACAGCGCGTCGGCGAGCTCCGGCAGCAGCGGGTCCACCTGAGGCGAGTGCCCGGCGCCGACGACCCGCATGGCCCGTGCCGCCCGCCCCTGCCCCTCCAGCCGGCGCACGAGCCCGGCCACCGCGGCCTCCTCACCCGTGACGACCTTCTGCCGGGGG
>NZ_DF968362.1:0-46748 GCF_001270025.1 Streptomyces azureus
ACCAGACACCACCCCGGGCGACCCCAACGGCCGGTGCCACCCCACCCCACCGGTCCCTCCCGCACCCACCGCCCATCACCCCGGGTGAAGCGCACCCCAAACCAGGCCCGACCGCCCTCCATCCCCGGAAGCCGACCACCCCGGCAGAACCAGCGGTCGACGCCAACCCGACCCACCGGTCTCTGGGACCCATCGGACACCGGCCCCGGGCATCGGCGGTCTGTGGCTCCTCCACCGAGCTCCCCTGCCGCCGTCCCCGCATCTCAGCCCCCTGCTCTCACTGCACCTCTTCCTCGCCGGAACGCTCTTCACCTTCGCCCCGCTTCCCGTGGACCCGATCCGCCACCGGCCGGGCTTCGCCGTGCGCGCCGGCACGCTCCTGGCGGCCGCCGCGGCCCACGCCGTCCTGGCGGAGAGCCTGTGGGTGACGGGCCCGCCGGGCACCGCTTACACCCCCTGCGACCTGCACCTCGCCTCGCAGCCCAGGTACTACGGCGGTGACGCGGTGGAGATCGCCCTGGCCCTGCTGCCGGCCTCCCAGTGGTACCGCGCGCAGGGCCGATCGCTCCGGACCCACCGGGGTACCCGGCAGCCTGCACCGGCATAAGGGGCCACACGATGAGCGACCAGACCCCGTCCCAGGCCGAAGGCGACCGCGAGGACGACCAGGACACGAACCCCGCCCCCACCCCGACCCCGTCCCAGGCCGAGGGCGACCGCGACGACACCACCACCGAGGAGGACGACACCGACTCCTAGTCTAGGGCGGGTCCGTAAAGTCCCGCCTGCCCTGCGGGCGGACGCCGGGGCTTTACGGACACACCCCAGCCAGCCGCGTCACCAACCTCTCCGAACAGCACACCTAGGGCCTGGCCCGACGCGGCCCGGCCCACATGCACTGGCCGCCGCGCAACCTGACGTACCGTCCTCGTTGTGAGCGACGTACCTCCCGCGAACACCCGACGGGCAATCCGGCGAGCGGCCTCCGCGCGCGCGGTGATCGGCGACGATCCGGCGCTGCGGGCGGCCTACGGGCTGTGCCGGCGCCGGACCAGGGAGCAGGATCCGGCGGAGCACGCGCTGATCGAGCTGGTGCCCGCGGTGCTGCGCCCGGCCTGCTGGGCCCTGTGGGCGGCGGCCAACGCGCTCGACGACCTGGGTGACGACCGCACCGCGCCCGCCGCCGAACGGGCCGCCCGGGTCGAGGAGTGGATCACCACCCTGCACCGCGAACTGCCCGTCGGCACAAGCCCGGACCCGATCCGCCACGCCCTGGTGGACACCGCGGCGCGCTGGCGGCTGGACCTGTCCGAACTGCACGGCGCCATGGTCCAGGTCCGGGACGACACCCACGGCAGGCACTTCGCCGACTGGGCCGCGTGGCGCACCTGGGGCCGGGACAACCTGCTGCCCTGGTTCGGCCAGGTCCGCACCCTCTTCGACCGGGCCGGCGTCCCTGTGGCACTGCGTCTGGACACCCGGGAGACCTACGAGCAGTTCCTGGACGGCGTCCGGCTCACGGACATCCTCACCGACCTGTCCGCCGACCTCGCCCAGGGCGACCTCCTCCTGCCCGACGAGGCCCTGCGGCCCTACCCCGGGGCCGCGGACGACCTGGCGCACCGGCGCTGGAGCCCCGCCGTCGCCGCCCTGGTCACAGAGCTGACCGGCCTGGCCCGCCAGTGGGTGAGCCAGGACGGTCTCAGCCGTGGGATGCACCCCGGGCCCGCCACCGTCCTGCACACCATGGCCGCCCTGCTGCGCGCCCAGCTCGACGCGATCGGCTCAGCCGGCCCGGCCCTCCTGCGGCGCCCGCCCCGGCCCGCGCTCGGCACCCGGGCCCGCATCCTCGTCCCCGCCCGGGCCCGCGCCGCCCTGGCCTGGAGCCTGACTGCGCTGACGGTGCCGCCCGCACGGCCCGCCGGGCACGGCAGCCCGCCCCCGGCAGACCGGACGGCACGAACCCGGAGCTTCCGGCCCCCGCCGCCACACCCTGGCGGCCATCGGCCCCCGGACATCCCGCCGGACCGGCTCCCCGCCCACGTCGCCGTGATCATGGACGGCAACGGCCGCTGGGCCCAGCAGCGCGGCCTGCCCCGGCACGAGGGACACCGGGCCGGCGCCACCGCCGTCCGCGAGGTGGTGCACGGCGCCCTGGACATCGGCCTGCGGCACCTGACGCTCTACACCTTCTCCACCGAGAACTGGCACCGCGATCCCGAGGAGGTCGGCGCGATCCTCGACCTCCTGCGCCGCGAGCTCGTCGACGACCCCTTCCACGACCTCGACGTCCGGCTGCGCTGGCACGGCCGCACCGGCCGCCTGCCGCCCGACCTGTCCGACCTCCTCGACCTGCGGGAGCGCAGCACCCGCACCCGCACCGGCCTGACGCTGACGATGTGCATCGACTACGGCGGCCGCGACGAGCTCACCCGCACCGCCGCCGCCCTCGCCCGCCGGGTCCGGGCCGGTCACCTCGATCCCGACCTGATCGGCGAGGAGGACTTCGCCCGGCACCTGCCCCGGCCGGACATGCCGGACGTCGACCTGCTCTGGCGCACCGGCAACGAGCAGCGCATCTCCAACTTCCTGCCCTGGCACACCGCCTACGCCGAGCTGCACTTCACGCCGGCCCTCTGGCCCGACACCGACCGCCGCCACCTGTGGCAGGCGATCACCGCGTACACCCACCGTCAACGCCGCCACGGCACCGCCCCGGTGGACACCCCCGGAGATGAGCTTCGACTCCAGGGCGGACCATCCTGAACACCCTGACCCGGGAAAAGGGAGTCCGGTCAGCCGGTGAAGCCCTCGTCGCTCAGCGCCTTCTCGATACGGGCACGGTGGTTCGCCTCCCAGGCGTCGAGGGACTCCTCGGCCTCCTTGGCCAGTTTCGCCCGAGCCGCCGCGAGGATCTCCTCCCGGCGGGCGGCGGGGGTGACGACGACGCCTTCCTCGTCGGCGACCACGATGTCGCCGGGGTGCACGAGCACGCCGCCGACACGGGCCGGCTCACCGAGCGCACCGGCCTTCTTCTTGGTTCCGGGGATCGGTATGACACCGCGTGAGAAGACGGGAAAACCCGCCTCGCGCACCTCACCGAGATCGCGGATGACACCGTCGACCACGAAGGCCGCGACCCCCCGGCGCTGGGCGACGGCGCACACGTTGCCGCCGGCCAGCGCGTAGTCCACGTCGCCCGACTCCACGACGATGACCGAGCCGGGCTCGGCGCGGTAGATCGCGGCGTGCAGCATCAGGTTGTCGCCGGGCACGCACCGCACGGTGTACGCGGGACCCGCGATGCGGGGCGAGTTCCACAGCGGGCGGATGCCGGTGTCCATGACCTGTGCACGGCCCAGCAGGTCGGCGAGGGTGGTGGGAGGAACGTCCTTGAATGGAGAAGTCACACCGGGGATCCAAGCAACAAGGCACCAGAGAACGCCACTTGGTTCCAGCCAGTGATCGCGGGAGGCCCGGCCGGGGAAGAACGCCTGCGGGGTACGGTGGCGGCGTCGTACCAAGGGGGAGCGGAATGCGCTACATCATCATCGGGTCCGGGGCGGTCGGCGGTTCGATCGGGGGGCGGTTGCACGAAAGCGGACGGTCCGTCGTCCTGGTCGCCCGCGGCGCGCACTTCGAGGCACTGCGCGACAACGGGCTGCGGCTGAAGGTCCCCACCGGCACGCTCACCCTCGACGTGCCCGTGGCGGCACGGCCCGAGGACGTCGAACTGCGCGAGGACGACGTGCTCGTACTCGCCGTCAAGACCCAGGACAGCGTGGCCGCCCTGGACGCCTGGGCCGCGCGGCCGGTGGCGGGCGGCGGCACGGCGGGCGAACGCCTGGCTCTGGTGTGCGCCCAGAACGGAGTGGAGAACGAGCGCCTGGCACTGCGCCGCTTCCACGAGGTGTACGGCATGTGCGTCGTCCTGCCCAGCACCTACCTGAAGCCGGGCGAGGTCGTCGCGCCCTGCGGCCCGTACACCGGCGCCCTGGTCATCGGCCGGTACGGGACGGGCTCGGACGCGACCGCCCGGCGGATCGCGGACGATCTGGAGAAGGCCCACTTGCTGGCTCCGGTGGTGACGGACGTCATGCGCTGGAAGTACGGCAAACTCCTCGGCAACCTCGCCAACGTGGTCGAGGCCGTGTGCGGCTCCGCCTCCGACGCCACCGCACAGGATCTGGTCGCCCGGGCGAAGGCCGAGGGCGCCGCGGTCCTCGACGCCGCGGGCATCGCCTACGCGAGCGAGGCCGAGATCACCGAGTTGCGCAGTGGGACGGTCGACCCGCAGCCGATCGCCGGCGAGCGCACTCGCGGCTCGTCCTGGCAGAGCCTGGCGCGGGGAGCGGGATCCATCGAGACGGACTACCTCAACGGGGAGATCGTGCTGCTCGGCCGGGAGCACGGCGTGCCCGCCCCGGTGAACGCGGCCCTGCAGCACGCCGCCCGGGAGAGCGTGGGCCGCAGCCGGGAGCCGGGCAGCCTGACGGCCGAGGAACTGAGCAGGCGCATCGCGGCGACACGGACGGGCAACTCCGCCCCGACGACCGCCTGAACCACGTTCTGAACCTCCCTGCGGAACCCACATGCTGAGCTCCCACGCTCGGCCATGCCCTTGATCGTGCATGATCGGTGCGAGCCCCTCGACCGCCTCAGCGGAGCCCTCGGCTACCGCGCCGAACTCCGCGGACAGGGCCGCCGCGCACTCGTCCTCGGTCTCACCGCTCTCGTCGGCGGACTCGGCGGCGCCGTCCTGCTCCTCGCCCTGCCCTCCGAGGCCTTCGACACGATCGTCCCCGTACTGATCGCTCTCGCGCTCGTGCTCGTACTGCTCCAGCCACGCCTCGCCAAATCCGTACAGCGCCGCCGCGCGGACAACGGCACCACCGGCCGCCGGTACGGCGGCCCCGTCCTCCTGGTCGGACTGCTCCTGGCGAGCGGGTACGGCGGCTACTTCGGCGCCGCCCAAGGGGTCCTGTACCTCTCCCTGATGGGCCTGCTCCTCGACGAGGACCTGCAGCGCGTCAACGCCGTCAAGAACATCCTCGGAGCCGTCGTCAACGGCGTCGCCGCCTGCTTCTTCCTCGTCGTCGCCGAGTTCGACTGGACGGCGGTCCTGCTGATCGCCGTCGGCTCCACCCTCGGCGGACAGATCGGCGCCAAGGTCGGCCGCCGCCTCCCGCCCACCGCCCTCCGCGCCGTCATCGTCGCCGTGGGCATCATCGCGATGGTGCAGCTCCTGCTGCGCTGAGATGTTGCCGATCACACGGCTCGCGGCGACAGTGCCGCCAAACGCCGGATGCTGACCTCCGCCATCGGCGGATTCCGGATCGTCAACGAGCGCAGCAATCCCGGCTCCATGGACAGCGGACCGTCCACGGTGACGGCGGTGTGGGCAGGCGGACGGCGCGTTCTGTCCACCCTTTCTGGTTACCCACAGACCGCGGTGAATGGCCGCTACTTCGCCGTGGCCACCCCGAGCGGGCAGGAGAGCGACTGGACCGTCACCGTGTGGCGGTGCGACGGGCTGCACGCCCCGGCAGCTCTGTGGCGAACGCAAACAGACCGATCGCTGAGCACACTCTCAGTGAGTGACGACGGTGAGTATCTGGTCCTGGGAGATTCTGCGGACAGGGGCGAGATCGTCCGCCGGTCTGATCCTGATCGTCACCAGCCGCTGGACGGCGGCAACACAGTGAGCGGCATGAGCGAGTACGTCGTCGCTCGCGAGCAAGGTGTCGTCGTACAGCACACGGACGGCGTCAGGCAGGGCGCGGACGAAGCCGACAGCCAGAACCAGCTTCTGCTCTGGGACCTCGCCACGGGACGCCTGTTGGGCTCGTGGAAAGAGCCGATGGCCACTGTCCCCAGAGGACAACTCACCCACCTGGCCTTGGTGGAGAACGGCACCCGGGTCGCGACCATCCGCCCGGACGGAAACCTCGGCCTGTGGGAAGTCTCGCCCACCGATTGGCGCACAGATCTGTGCCGCCTCGCTGACGGCGGCCTGACCCCGGCCCAGCAGGCCCTGTACCTGGACGGGGTCGACGTGCCGACGCCCTGTCCCGGGTGGCCTGGAGCCCTGTAACTCACTCGGTGGTGCACAAGAATCCTGGCATGAGGTCGCTCTCACGCGTCTTGCTCGACGGCAGTCGATCCGGATGGTGGAAGTAGGCGAGGGAGTTTTGACGGTGCTCTTCGTAGGTGGTGGCAGCCAGATTGAGCCGCCAGGGGGTGCTGAGGGCGCGGGCCAGGGTCCCTCTGGCAGCGGTCAGGGTATCCAGCGCAGCCTCCAGCGGTCCGGTTCGGTGCTGCGGGCGGTGAGCTCCTGGCCGGCCATCGGCTACCGGCGCATCCGCGACGCCCCCTTGGGAGGGTGGGCTCATACGTGGCGTGTCACAGGCGAGACCCTCCGATCCGGGTCTTCGTCGCGGCCGCCGAGCACGCCTTCACCGAGCACCCCTCGGACCTGCCGCCCGGCACGGCGAGCCGTGGCCGACGGGACGGAGGCCGCGGGCGCACCACCAGCCGGGGCGCGATCGATAAGCCAAGGATTATGGATCCTTCCCGAACCCGTCGTTGATCAGCTGGTCCAGGCCGGGAATCGTGGAGGTCATGTCCACGATCCCCGACCCGACCGTGCCGCACCCCCTGCCGGAGCACGAGCGCGTGGTACTCCTCAAACCCCTGGTCACCGATCCGCGCACCGAGGTCGGCGAGTTCACGTACTACGACCTGCCGCCGTACACGGTCGTCGGCGGCAACCCGGCCGGCCCACTGACCCGTCGAACTGGTCACCGAGCACGTCCGCATGATTATGTCCGGCACCCCGACGGAGATCGAGGCCGTCGCGGCCGAGCGGCTGGAGCGGCTGGAGCGGCTGGAGGTCGGGGGCCCGGCCGGGGTTACGGACGAACTCGATGTGCTCATAAGCCGGTTGGAGTGGCACTTCGCCTATGAGGAGGCCACCCTTGTGGCCCCGCTGGACGCCCTGGGGTTCGCTCCCGCCCGGCGGGGAGCTCCTCCTGCGGGGCGAGACGGGGTGAGGGCATCGCGAGGCAGCTCGTCCAGGACGTCCTCGGCTGACTGTACGTAAGCCCGGACCAGCTCGGTCTCGGCCGTCGTACGCCAGATCAGCGCCCACCGGCCGACCGGGGCGTCCTCGATCGGGAGGTACTCGATGCCCGGGCGCTGGTAGTAGCGGGGGCCGTCGGCGTGCACCACGGCGGCAAGGTCGTCGGAGAGGACGAAACCCTCGACCTCTTGGAAGGTCGTGACCAACGGCCCCCGGGGGATCGGCCGCCCGCTCGGCGTGTGGAAGGGCTCGAGGGCCCCCACCCAGTAGCTGGGCGCCGGTTCGGGGATCGCCGGAAGGGCGCAGTCCGCGAGGTCCTCCAGGCAGACGCGCTCGCGACCGGCCAGCGGATGGGAGTCGGACACCATCAGGGACAACGGTCCCGCCATGACCACCGGACCCACGGTCAGATCGGGCTCTCGCACGGGGAGCCAGCAGGTCTGCAGGTCGATGTCCCCGGCACGCAGCGGCCCGAAGGGGTCGGTGAAACGCACCTCGTGGAAGGAGAGACCGCACGCCGGGTATCGCTCCCGGAACCGCCTCGTGGCTGGCGCCAGGTCGTGGGCGTTGGAACCGAAGATCCCGAGCCGCAGAGAGCCCCGCACCCCCCGCGCGGTCTCCCTCGCGGACTCCAGACCCTCGCGGATGCGCTCGTACCCGGCCTTCAGATCGTCACGTAACCGCTCGCCCAGCGGGGTGAGCGCGACCCGGCGGCTGGTCCGCTCGAACAGCGCGGCGCCGATGCGGCGTTCCTGTTTGGCGATCGCCTGGCTGACCCGGGCCTGGGTGATGTGCAGTCGCTCGGCCGTCCGCCCGAAGTGCAGTTCCTCCGCCAGTGCCAGAAAGATCTCGATGTCCCGCAGCTCCATGCCGCCCCTCCCCCACAGACCAACGCTACGCAAGGACCTTAATCCGAGGAGATCACCGAGCTCATGGGAACACCAGCGAGCATCGTCCGCGTCGAGCCGGTCTCGCAGGCCGACGCCGACGCCTGGTGCGAGGTCGTCACCGCGTCGATGGCCGAGGACCTTGCCGACGTGCCCCCGCCGACCCGTGCACAGGAGCACGCGAGGCTCACCGGGCCGGGAACGGGCAGCAGGCTGCTGGCCTGGCTCGCGTACGAGGACGACGGCGGGAGCCGCGGCCGAGCGGTCGGCGCGGCCACCCTGCGCCTGTTCGACCGGGAGGGCCAGGACCACCTGGCTGAGGTTGACCTGCACATACGACCCGACGCGCGGCGCCGCGGCATCGGCACGCAGCTGCTGTCCGCCATGGTCGCCGAAGCGGCATCGGCCGGGTGCCGCAGCCTGATCGCGGAGGCACCCGCGTGCAGCCCCGCCGACCTGTTCTGCGTACGGCACGGTTTTCGCCGCGCTCTGACCCTGCACCACCTCCTGCTGCCCCTGTGCGAGGTGCACCGCGGCTGGCTCGACGAACTGACCACGGCCGAGCACCCCGGCTACCGCACGGCCGAGTGGCACGGCACCGTGCCGGACGCGCTCGCGGACGCCTTCGCCGCCGCCAAGACCGCCATGAACGACATGCCCACCGGCGACCTGGACCACGGCTCGGTCGCCTGGGACGCCGAGCGGGTACGCGCCATGGCTGCGGTCGTGACCGGACGCGGCGACACCCTGCTGACCGTCGCCGCCGTCCACGGCGCCGAGAACGCCGAAGTCGCCGGCTTCACCGAGGTCGTGATCCCCGGCGGCACTGCCGCACGCGCCCAGCAGTACGACACCACCGTGGTGCCCGCCCACCGCGGCCACGGCCTCGGCGTATGGCTCAAGGCCCACATGCTGCGCAGGCTGCACGACGAGTACCCGCAGGTCACCGAGGTCGAGACCGGCAACGCCGCGGACAACACCCACATGCTCGCGGTCAACGAACAGCTCGGCTTCCGCCGCCTGCGCACCACCTACGAGTACCAGCTCGCACTCACCGAACGAACCGAACGAGAGGAACCCGCATGACCGCCTTCGACCGGCAGCCGAGTTCGACCGGCAGGTCCGCACCCTCACCGAGCCCGGCCACCCGAAGCTCTCCGGTCTCGCCCCGGAGCAGTTCGCCGCTCTGCTCGCATCCTTGCGGGCGGCGACCCCACGGGGCCGGGAGGCTTCTGGCCCCCGACGGACGGCTACGTCCGGCACCTCATCGCCGAATACCCCGAAACCCGTCCCGGCCCCGGCCCGAGCCGCGCTCGATGTCACCGCCGAGGGCACCTGTTCCAGACCGGCGTCGAGGGATGAGCGCCAGGCCGGGGCGGGTCCGACAGATCGAACACCGTACACAAGGAGATTCATGATGGGACAAAACAAGAGCGGCTTCTCCGAAGCAGGGCTGCGCAGGATGCGCGACGTGCTGGCACGGCATGTCGAGTCCGGGAAGATTCCCGGGCTCGTCGCCCTGTTCAGCCGGGGCGAGGAGACGCACGTCGAGGCGCTCGGGACGATGTGCCATGACGGTGGCGCGCCGATGCGCCGGGACACGATCTTCCGGATGGCCTCCACGTCCAAACCGCTCGCGGTCGCACCGGTGATGGTCCTGCTGGATGAATGCAAGCTCCGGCTGGACGACCCGGTAGACACGTGGCTGCCCGAACTCGCCAACCGGCAGGTGCTGAAGCAGCCCGACGGCCCGCTGGACGACACCGTGCCGGCGCGGCGGCCGATCACCATACGGGACCTGCTGACCTCCACGTTCGGGCTCGGCATGGATCTGACGGCGATGAGTTTTCCGATCATGGGCAGAGTTTTCGAGCTGGAGCTCACCGGCCATGGAGCCCCGGCGCCCGGACCGGACGAGTGGATGCGCCGCCTGGGCACGCTCCCGCTGATGCACCAGCCCGGAGAGCACTGGCAGTACCACATCAGCATCGATGTGCTCGGCGTTCTGGTGGCCAGGGTCACCGGCCAGCCGTTCGAGGAGTTCCTGCGCGAACGCATCCTCGACCCGCTGGGCATGACCGACACCGGTCTCCATGTGCCCGCCGACAAGATCGACCGGCTGCCGCCCTGCTACGCCCCCGACCCGGAGACAGGAAAGTTCATCGTGTGGGACGAGGCCGAAGGGGGACGCTACAGCCGGTCTCGGGAGTTCCAGTCGGCCGCCAACGATGTGGCCTCCACCGTCGACGACTACCACGCCTACTTCCGGATGCTGCTCAACGGCGGGATGCACGGCAGCGAACGGATCCTGTCCCGGCCCGCCGTCCAGTTGATGACCACCAACCGCCTCACGCCCGAGCAACAGGCCGCCCGATACGCCATGGCCACCAACAACGTCCATGTGTCATTCGGCCAAGGGCAGCACGGCGGCTGGGGCTTCGGGATGGCGGTGCGCACCTACCGTGGCGACTACGCGCCCATCGGCCAGTTCGGCTGGGACGGCGGATTCGGCACCTCGACCTACGCCGACCCGGGCAACCAGCTCACCGGAATCCTGCTTACCCAGGTCGCGATGTCAGTCCCGAATTCGGCGCGGCTGATCCACGACTTCTGGACCACGCTCTACCAGGCGATCGACGACTGACACCGAACTCGCTCCCGGTAGACCGCGAACCGAGCCACGCCGAGCCCGCTGAGCTCGGCGTGGCCGGTCCACATGCGCGGACCGTTGGCTCAAAGCCCTGAACCCGCACGCTCGATGAAACGTTTCCATAGGTCAGGGCCCTGCATGGTGGGGCGGGTGGGGCTCGAACCCACGACCGGCTAACACGCCCTCCGGATAACGTGCCGCTCCCCCGTCCCCCGCCTGCACCGTTTCCCTACAGGTTCACAGCCCGTGCCGGTCGAGGATGGTCATCAGCTTGCGCCTGCGCTTGAGCTCCACCAGCAGGGAGGCGAGATACACGGTGCACTCGTGTTCGATGCCCAGCGCCAGATGGCAGGCGCGGGCATGCGGCAGCGGCCGCGCCATGCGCTCGTAGACGCGGTCCCCGGTGGCCCCTTCAATGACTCGACCAGCCGCAGGTACGCCGCAAGCGCGTTGGCCGGGGCGTCTTACGCGAGAAGCCGGCGAGCTGCTCCCACTGCCGGTCGTCGCCTCGAGCAGGGGCGCGAACCATGCCCGGCGCCAAGGCGTCCTGCCCGACGATCAAGATCCTCTGGGCCCCTCAGCAGGCTCCTCGCTCCGGCCGGCCACAGCTTGGTGGAGTCGGCCGAGGCGCCTCGCAGCCACCCTTCGCGATACCTGCGTCCTCACAGCGTCCTCAATATCGCCCCTGGCTCCTCATTCAGGCCGCTGCTGAGCCTCTACCGCACCATGCTCCCGGCACATTCACGCAGGTCAACGCAGCGCATACCGCCATCCGTCGACTCGCCGCCGAACTCGCGAGCAGCGGATTCAATCCGCTGAGCCCGAGTGGGGGTTCCGGCGGCCCGGAAGAGACGTTTCTGCAGGTCAGCGACGTGCAGTGGTGGGGCGGGTGGGACTCGAACCCACGGCCGACGGATTATGAGTCCG
Organism: Streptomyces azureus; assembly: GCF_001270025.1. NCBI lineage: Bacteria > Bacillati > Actinomycetota > Actinomycetes > Kitasatosporales > Streptomycetaceae > Streptomyces > Streptomyces azureus. Next base: position 11,546 of record NZ_DF968362.1, read on the forward strand.
CTGCTCTAACCGGCTGAGCTACCGCCCCATAGCGGCGTGTCGCGTACACGTGTGCGCGCCGTCTGCCGCAGCATAGCCGCTCATACAATCTCCTGCTTCGTGTGGTCGGCTTCGCACGGCCTTCGTGACCATGAGGACTGCGACCAGCGCCGCGCGGTTCCCAGGAGATCGGAACGGACATGAAAAAGGACCCCTGCGGGGTCCTCGTTCAGCGTGCTCCCCCGACTGGACTCGAACCAGTAACCTGCCGGTTAACAGCCGGCTGCTCTGCCAATTGAGCTACGGAGGACCGAGCTCCCCGGACTGGACTCGAACCAGTAACCTGCCGGTTAACAGCCGGCTGCTCTGCCAATTGAGCTACCGAGGAAGGTCTCGTTGCATCGAACGCACCTACCTGGGTATTCGCCAGGGGGCGCGCGCTCGCTGCGACACATACATTAGCGCAAGCAGGGGGGTGCTCCGCCAATCGGTACTCCCCGGCGCCGACGCCGCACCGGAGACCTAGGCAAAGAAAGGGTGACCGCCATGCGTTACCGGCTCACGTTCGTCGCCGGAGTCGTCCTGGGTTACGTGCTGGGCACGAGGGCCGGACGCGAGCGCTACGAACAGCTCAAGAAGTCGGCCCGCCAGTTCGCGCAGAACCCCGCCGTCCGCAACACCGCGGAGTCGGCGGCCCAGCAGGGCCGCGAGTTCGCGGGCAAGGCGTACCACGTGGTGAGCGACAGGGTCGGCGACCGTGTCCCCGAATCGGTGGCCGACCGAGTCCGCCACCTTCGCGACCGAGCCACCCACAACGGCGGCGAGGACGACTGGGGCACGAGCAATACGTGATCTTCCGACGCCGGGAAGAACCGCGCCCCTGAAAGGGGCGCGGGGAACTGCGCGACCAGCCACAACGAGGCCGCGCTCGAAGCCCGGCGCCAAGATCGACGGCGCCCACGGCTCAAGCCAGCGCAGCGGTACGGCAGAATTTTGGCCATGGGGATAGTCGCCGGGTTGGACAGTTCACCCGAATTCACTCGTATCGTCGTCTGTGACATGGACACCGGAGCCGTGCTCAGGCAGGGATATGCACCGCATCCGGTGGAGAGCCCCGACGGCGGCCGGCCGTCCGACGTCGACCCGCAGGCCTGGCTGCTGTCCCTGGGCGAGGCCGCGGGCGGCGGCCTGCTGGAGGGCGTGCAGGCCATCGGCGTCTCGGCGCAGCAGAACGCCGTCGTGCCGCTGGACGCGCAGGGCAACACCGTCCGGCCGGCGATGGTCGGCGGCGACAAGCGCACGCAGGTCGCGGCGGCCGACCTGATCGACGCGCTCGGCGGGCGCGAGGCATGGGCTCAGGCGGTGGGGTGTGTGCCGCAGGCCGCGCAGCCGGTGACGAAGCTGCGCTGGCTGGCCCGGACCGAGCCCGAGAACGCGCAGCGCACCGCGATCCTCCTCCAGGCGCACGACTGGCTGGTGTGGCAGCTGCTGGGCCGCCCGATCCGCAGGACCACCGACCGGGGCGGGGCGTCCAGCACCGGGTACTGGTCGGCGGCGACCGGCGCCTACCGGCCCGACCTCGTCGAGCTGGCGCTCGGGCACCAGGCCATGCTGCCGGAGGTGATCGGCCCGGCCGATGCGGCCGGCAGGACCCCGGAGGGGCTGCTGATCTCCGTCGGAACCGGCGAGACCATGGCGGCGGCGTTCGGGCTCGGCATCGGCCTCGGGGACGCGGTCGTGTCGCTGGGCGCGTCCGGGTCCGTGATGGCCGTGCACCCCGAGGCGCTGGTCGACGGCTCCGGGATGATCACCGCCCTCGCCGACGCGACCGGCATGCACCTGCCCGTCGTCACCACGCTGAACGCCGTACGGACGCTGCGCGGGACCGCCGAGCTGCTGGGGCTGCCCGATCTGGAGAGCCTGTCCGAGCTGGCGATGAAGTCGACGCCGGGGGCGCACGGGCTGGTGCTGCTGCCCTATCTGGAGGGCGAGCGGACGCCGAACCTGCCGCACACCGCCGGGACCCTGGCGGGCCTGCGGCGCGAGTCGATGAAGGCGGAGCATCTGGCGCGGGCCGCGTTCGAGGGCATGCTGTGCGGGCTCGCGGACGCGCTGGACGTGCTGCGCGCCCGGGGCGTGGAGGTGCGGCGGGTGTTCCTGCTCGGGCCGGCCGCCGAACTGCCCGCCGTACAGGCCGCCGCGCCCTCGCTGTTCGGGACGCAGGTCGTGGTGCCGCAGCCGGCGGACTACGCGGCGATCGGGGCGGCCCGGCAGGCGGCCTGGGCGCTCGGGACGTCCCAGGGCTCGCTCGACGCGCGGACGCCGCCGTCCTGGCAGGGCGCGGTCGCGCAGGTACTGGAGCCCGGGGAGGAACTGGCCGTGGGGCAGGCGGTGCGGCAGCAGTTCGTGTCGGTGCGGGAGCAGACCCACCCCGGGGCCTTTTGACCGCCTGTTGGGTTAATTCGGTTGAGGTAACGCGGGTGGAGTGTTCGACGATAGGGGCCAGGGGCAACCAACCGCCCCGTCGTCCACTCTGAGAGAAGCAGCGTGCTCATACGACTCCTGCGGACCCATCTCAGGCCCTACAAGAGGCCCATCGCCCTGCTGGTGCTGCTGCAGTTCCTGCAGACCTGCGCCACGCTCTACCTGCCCACACTCAACGCGGACATCATCGACCAGGGTGTCGTGAACGGCGACACCGGCTACATCCTGGGTTACGGCGCCCTGATGATCGGCATCTCGCTGGTCCAGGTCGTGTGCAACATCGGTGCCGTGTACTACGGCGCCCGTACGGCGTCGGCGCTCGGGCGGGACGTGCGCGGGGCCGTGTTCGACCGCGTGCAGTCGTTCTCCGCGCGTGAGGTCGGTCACTTCGGGGCGCCGTCGCTGATCACCCGTACGACGAACGACGTCCAGCAGGTGCAGATGCTGGCGCTGATGACGTTCACGCTCATGGTGTCGGCCCCGATCATGTGCGTGGGCGGCATCGTGCTGGCGCTGGGCCTGGACGTGCCGCTGTCCGGGGTGCTGGTGGCGGTCGTACCGGTGCTGGGCCTGTGCGTGACGCTGATCGTGCGGCGGCTGCGGCCGCTGTTCCGGTCGATGCAGGAGCGGCTGGACACGGTGAACCGGGTGCTGCGCGAGCAGATCACGGGCAACCGTGTCATCCGTGCCTTCGTCCGGGACGAGTACGAGCAGCAGCGCTTCCGGAAGGCCAACACCGATCTCACGGACTTCGCGCTGGGCACCGGCAACCTGCTCGCGCTGATGTTCCCGATCGTCATGACGGTGGTGAACCTGTCGTCGATCGCCGTGGTGTGGTTCGGTGCGCACCGCATCGACAGCGGCGGGATGCAGATCGGTGACCTGACCGCGTTCCTCGCCTATCTGATGCAGATCGTCATGTCCGTGATGATGGCCACCTTCATGTTCATGATGGTGCCGCGCGCGGAGGTGTGTGCCGAGCGCATCCAGGAGGTGCTGGACACCTCGTCGAGCGTCGTGCCGCCGTCGGCGCCCGTGCGAAAGCTGCTCCGGCACGGTCATCTGGAGCTCCGCGGGGCGGGCTTTTGCTATCCGGGGGCCGAGGAGCCGGTGCTGCGGGCCGTGGACCTGGTGGCCCGGCCGGGCGAGACGACCGCCGTCATCGGCTCGACCGGCAGCGGCAAGTCCACGCTGCTCGGGCTGGTCCCGCGGCTGTTCGACGCGACCGACGGGCAGGTGCTCGTGGACGGGGTCGAGGTGGCGCGGATCGACCCGGAACTGCTTGCGAAGACCGTCGGGCTGGTGCCGCAGAAGCCGTATCTGTTCGCGGGCACGGTGGCGACCAACCTGCGTTACGGCAACCCGGACGCCACCGACGAGGAACTGTGGCACGCGCTGGAGGTGGCGCAGGCCAGGGACTTCGTGGAGCGGCTGGAGGGCGGGCTGGACGCGCCGATCGCCCAGGGCGGGACGAACGTCTCCGGCGGCCAGCGGCAGCGCCTCGCGATCGCCCGGACGCTCGTGCAGCGGCCCGAGATCTATCTCTTCGACGACTCCTTCTCAGCGCTCGACTACGCCACGGACGCCGCCCTGCGGGCCGCGCTCGCGCAGGAGACCGCCGAGGCGACCGTCGTGATCGTCGCCCAGAGGGTGGCGACCATCCGGGACGCCGACCGGATCGTCGTCCTCGACGAGGGCCGGGTCGTCGGCACCGGCAGGCACCACGAGCTGATGGCGGACAACGAGACCTACCGGGAGATCGTGCTCTCCCAGCTCACGGAAGCGGAGGCTGCCTGATGGCCGGGCCCATGGGGCGGATGATGGCCGGGGGCGGCCCCGACCAGCGCTCGCTGGACTTGAAGGGGTCGGGCAAACGGCTCGTCGCGCAGTTCCGGCCGGAGCGGCTGACCATCTGCCTGCTGCTGCTGTGCGTGGTGCTCAGCGTCGGCCTCAACGTCGTCGGGCCGAAGATCCTCGGCAAGGCGACCGACCTGGTCTTCGCGGGCATCGTCGGGCGGGACATGCCGGACGGGGCGAGCAAGGAGCAGGTCCTCGACTCCATGCGGCAGCGCGGGGACGGTGACGTCGCCGACATGCTGCGCAGCACCGACTTCACCCCCGGCAAGGGCATCGACTTCACGGCCGTGGGGAACGTGCTGCTGCTCGCGCTGGGCGTGTTCACGGTGGCCGGGCTGCTGATGGCGGTGGCGACGCGGCTGGTGAACCGGGCCGTGAACCGCACCATGTTCCGGATCCGCGAGGACGTGCAGACGAAGCTGTCCCGGCTGCCGCTGTCGTACTTCGACAAGCGCCAGCGCGGCGAGGTGCTGTCCCGCGCGACGAACGACATCGACAACATCGGACAGACGCTCCAGCAGTCGATGGGGCAGCTCATCAACTCGGTGCTGACCATCATCGGCGTGCTGGCGATGATGTTCTACGTCTCCTGGATCCTGGCGCTGGTCGCGCTGGTGACCGTGCCGCTGTCGTTCGTCGTCGCCAGGCGCGTGGGCAAGCGGTCGCAGCCGCACTTCGTGCAGCAGTGGCGCACGACGGGCATGCTCAACGCGCACATCGAGGAGATGTACACCGGGCACGCGCTCGTGAAGGTGTTCGGGCGGCAGGAGGAGTCGGCACAGCAGTTCGCCGAGCAGAACGAGGCGCTGTACGAGGCAGGCTTCCGGGCGCAGTTCAACAGCGGAGTGATGCAGCCGCTGATGTTCTTCGTGTCGAACCTCAACTACGTGCTGGTCGCGGTCGTCGGCGGGCTGCGGGTCGCCTCGGGCTCGCTGTCCATCGGTGATGTGCAGGCCTTCATCCAGTATTCGCGGCAGTTCTCCATGCCGCTGACGCAGGTCGCGTCCATGGCGAACCTGGTGCAGTCGGGTGTCGCCTCGGCGGAGCGGGTCTTCGAGCTGCTGGACGCGGAGGAGCAGAGTGCCGATCCGGTGCCGGGCATGCGGCCCGAGGAACTGCGCGGGCAGGTGGCGCTGGAGAACGTGTCGTTCCGCTACGACCCCGACAAGCCGCTGATCGAAGATCTGTCGCTGAAGGTCGAGCCCGGACAGACGGTGGCCATCGTCGGCCCGACGGGTGCCGGCAAGACGACGCTGGTGAACCTGCTGATGCGGTTCTACGACGTCACCGGCGGGCGCATCACCCTCGACGGCGTCGACATCGCGCGGATGTCCCGGGACGAACTGCGGGCCGGGGTCGGCATGGTGCTCCAGGACACGTGGCTGTTCGGCGGCACGATCGCGGAGAACATCGCGTACGGGGCCGCCCGGAACGTCACGCGGGGGGAGATCGAGGAGGCGGCCCGGGCCGCGCACGCGGACCGGTTCATCCGTACGCTGCCGGACGGGTACGACACGGTGATCGACGACGGGGGGGCGGGGGTCAGCGCGGGCGAGAAGCAGCTGATCACCATCGCCCGGGCGTTTCTCTCCGACCCGGTGATCCTGGTGCTGGACGAGGCGACGAGTTCGGTCGACACACGTACCGAGGTGCTGATCCAGAAGGCCATGGCGAAACTCGCCCACGGGCGGACGTCGTTCGTCATCGCGCACCGGCTGTCGACGATCCGGGACGCGGACGCGATTCTGGTGATGGAGAACGGTGCGATCGTGGAGCAGGGCACGCACGAGAAGCTGCTGGCGGCGGACGGGGCCTACGCCCGGCTCTACAGGGCGCAGTTCGCGCAGGCGGTGGCGGAAGTCGACTAGGGCCCCGGCAGGCAACGTTCGCCCGTCAAGGAGCGGCGTCCGGTGCGGCGAGAGGGCGTGCCGGGCGTCGCGACGGGGCGAACGTTGCCTGCCGGGGCACTAGGTCGGCGGAAGTCGACCGGATGGGCGGGGGCCGCCGGGACGGGCGGCCCCCCCTCTCAAGTCCAGGTAGCCCCTCAGTCTCAGTCCAGGTAGCCCCTCAGCTGGTCAGCGAAGGCGTGGTCGCGGAGCTTGTTCAGGGTCTTCGACTCGATCTGCCGTATGCGTTCCCTGGTGACGCCGAAGATGCGGCCGATCTCCTCCAGCGTGCGGGGGCGGCCGTCGGCGAGGCCGTAGCGGAGCTGGACGACCTTGCGCTCCCGCTCCCCCAGCGTCGACAGGACCACTTCCAGGTGCTCCTTGAGGAGGAGGAACGCGGCGGATTCGACCGGGCTGGTGGCGTCGCCGTCCTCGATGAGGTCGCCGAGGGCGACCTCGTCCTCCTCGCCCACGGGCGCGTGCAACGACACCGGCTCCTGGGCGAGGCGCAGGACTTCGCTGACGCGCTCCGGGGGCAGATCGAGGTGGGCGGCGACCTCCTCCGGCGTCGGCTCGTAGCCCCGCTCCTGGAGCATGCGGCGCTGGACGCGGACGACCCGGTTGATGAGCTCCACGACGTGCACGGGGACCCGGATGGTGCGGGCCTGGTCGGCCAGGGCGCGGGACATGGCCTGGCGGATCCACCAGGTGGCATAGGTGGAGAACTTGTAGCCGCGGGCGTAGTCGAACTTCTCGACGGCCCGGATGAGCCCGAGATTGCCCTCCTGGACGAGGTCGAGCATGGTCAGCCCGCGCCCGACGTAGCGCTTGGCGACGGAGACGACCAGGCGCAGGTTGGCCTCGATGAGCCGCCGCTTGGCCATCCGGCCCATGACGACGAGCCGGTCGAGGTCCAGCGCCAGCTGGCTGTCCAGGTCGGGGGCGAGCCGCAGCTTCTCCTCGGCGAACAGGCCGGCCTCGACGCGGCGGGCGAGTTCGACCTCCTCGGCGGCGGTGAGCAGGGGGATGCGGCCGATCTCCCGCAGGTACTGGCGGAACAGGTCCGACGAGGGGCCGCTGGTGTCGGCGCGGGCCGGCGGCGGTTCGACGGCTTCCGGCGCCTCGGCCGTCTCGATGGCCTCGGCGGGCGGCTCCTCCGGTTCCGGCTCGGGGCGGAGCACGACGCGGCCCTGCGCCGGGACCGCGGGAAGGACGTCGTCCTCCGCGTCCGGTGCGGTGCCGTCGGCGCCGAGGGCACCGGTGACGTCGGTCTGGGTGAGGGTCTGGGTCTGCACGGGGGCGACCTCCAGGATGATCGCTGCCAAGGCGGGCGGCAGCGGTACTTCGGGGGCGGAGTCGACGGCCTCGCCGCTGTCCGTCCCGTACGCGATGAGCGGAACCGCGGGGATCTGGGACCCGTCGGGGACGGATCGGCCGCGCTCCGAGGACTCAGGCACCGGAACCCAGTGTGGGGGAAGACACATCGTCGCCACGAGGGGCGTGCGATGACTTTTTGCTTCCCGTCCGTGACCGCGCGGTGACGTCAGAGCGCGGCGGCGCCGTGTTCCCGCAGGGCCTGGTCGTACTGCTGGAGAACCCAGAGTTCGTTCTGCACGGCGGCCAGCTGGGCCGGGTCACCGTGGCTGCCGAGGCGGGTGAGCTGGCTCTGGATGTCGCGGATGCGGCGCTCGACGGCGCGGCGGCGGACGGTGACCAACTGGGCGCCCGCGTAGGTCTCGTCGACGCCCTTCACGCCCTTGTGCAGCAGGATCGCCTCGACGGCCAGTTCCGTCACCATCGCGCGGACCGCGTCGTCCGGGGCGGCCTCACGGACCTTCACCAGATAGTCCTGGGGGTCCACGACACCCAGTTCGGCGCCGCCGGCGTCCATGATGGCCTGGCGCACGGCGGCGTAGGGCGGGGCGGTGAACTCGTCGACGCCGTACGCGTCGAAGGCCGGGGAGACCAACTCGGGACGCTGGAGGGCGAGTTTGAGGAGTTCGCGTTCGGTGGCGTAGACGGGGTTGCGGAGGTTGAGGGCCGGGCCGCGGGGGGCGGCGGGCGGCTGGCCGGAGGCGTACTGCCGCGACCCGTGCTGCTGCCGGTCCGGGGCTGGGCCCTTGCCGCCGCGGTCGCGGGCCCAGCGGGCCAGCTGCGCCACGCGCTTGACCACGAACTGGGTGTCGAGGATGCCGAGCATGCCGGCGAGCTGGACGGCGACCTCGTGCTGGGCGCCGCTGTTCTTGATGCGGGCGACGATCGGGGCCGCCTCGTCCAGGGCGGCGGCGCGGCCCGCGGGGGTGTCGAGGTCGTAGCGGACGACGATCTGGCGGAGGGCGAACTCGAAGAGCGGGGTGCGGGGTTCGACCAGGTCCGCCACGGCCTCGTCGCCCTTGGCGAGACGCAGGTCGCAGGGGTCCATGCCGTCGGGGGCGATGGCGATGTACGTCTCGGCGGCGAACTTCTGGTCGTCCTCGAAGGCGCGCAGGGCCGCCTTCTGGCCGGCCGCGTCGCCGTCGAAGGTGAAGATGACCCGGGCCGAGCCGTTGTCCATCAGCAGGCGGCGGAGGATCTTGATGTGGTCGCCGCCGAAGGCCGTGCCGCAGGTGGCGATGGCGGTCGTCACCCCGGCCAGGTGGCAGGCCATCACGTCCGTGTAGCCCTCGACGACCACCGCGCGGCTCGTCTTCGCGATGTCCTTCTTCGCCAGGTCGATGCCGTAGAGGACCTGGGACTTCCGGTAGATCGGCGTGTCGGGCGTGTTGAGGTACTTGGGACCGTTGTCCGCCTCGTACAGCTTGCGGGCGCCGAAGCCGACGACCTCGCCGCCGATGTCGCGGATGGGCCACATCAGGCGGCCGCGGAAGCGGTCGATGGGGCCGCGGCGGCCCTCCTGGGCGAGCCCGGAGAGCAGGATCTCCTTGTCGGTGAAGCCCTTGCCGCGCAGATAGCGCGTCAGATGGTCCCAGCCCTGGGGGCTGTAGCCGACGCCGAAGTGGACGGCGGCGGCCTGGTCGAAACCGCGCTCGGCGAGGAAGATCCGGCCGGTGTCGGCCTCGGGGGAGGTCGCGAGCTGTTCCGTGTACCACTCGGCCGCGATCTTGTGGGCCTCGACCAGGCGGATCCGTTCGCCGCGCTGGTGGGAGGGGTTGTACCCGCCCTCCTCGTAGCGCAGGGTGATGCCCGCCTGGCCGGCCAGGCGCTCGACCGCCTCCGAGAAGGAGAGGTGGTCGATCTTCATCACGAACGTGATGGTGTCGCCGCCCTCCTGGCAGCCGAAGCAGTGGAACAGTCCCTTGCTGGGGCTGACCTGGAAGGAGGGCGACTTCTCGTCGTGGAACGGGCACAGACCCTTGAGGTTGCCGCCGCCCGCGTTGCGCAGCTGGAGGTACTCGGACACCACGGCGTCGATCGGGACCGCGTCCCGTACCGCCTTCACGTCCTCGTCGTTGATCCGTCCAGCCACGGAGTGATTCTACGGGGCAGAACTGACACTCCTGCGGCGGTGACCGCCCCCCGGCCGGGGGTCCGGGGGTTGCCCCCGGGAATTGCAGCACGGGCCAGAACTGACACCCCTGACGGCTATGAGGCGAGGCCGTCCAGCGGCGCGTGCGGGTCCGCCAGCGTCTCCGTGTTCACCCGGGCCTTCGAGCGGATCAGCTGCTGGATCTTGTCTGTGACGTCCCACACGTTCACGTTCATCCCGGCCAGCACCCGGTCCTCCTTCACCCAGAAGGCGATGAACTCGCGCCGGCTCGCGTCGCCCCGGATCACCACCTGGTCGTACGTCCCCGGCGGCGCCCAGCCGGAGTACTCCATGCCGAGGTCGTACTGGTCGGAGAAGAAATAGGGCACACGGTCGTACGTCACGTCCCGGCCGAGCATGCAGCGGGCGGCCGCCGGGCCGCCGTTCAGCGCGTTGGCCCAGTGCTCCACCCGCATGCTGGTCTCGAAGAGGGTGTGGTGGAAGGAGGCCACGTCGCCGGCCGCGTAGATGTCGGGGTCCGAGGTGCGCAGCCGCTCGTCGACCACGACGCCGCCGCCCTGCGCCCGGTCGGCGATCTCCAGCCCGGCCGCCTCCGCGAGAGCGACCCGCGGAGCCGCGCCGATCGCGGCCAGGACGTCGTGCGCCGGGTGTTCCTCGCCGTCGTCCGTGCGGGCCGCGAGGACCATGCCGTCCTGCCCGACGATCTCGGTGAGCCGGGTGCCGAACTGGAAGCGGACGCCGTGGTCGCGGTGCAGGTCGGCGAAGAGCTGGCCGAGCTCGGGGCCGAGGACCGAGTGCAGCGGGGTCGGACCGCGGTGGATCACGGTGACCTCCGCGCCGTACTCGCGGGCCGCCGCCGCGACCTCCAGGCCGATCCAGCCGGCGCCCGCGATCACGAGGTGGCCGTTGTCCCGCCCGAGGTTGGTCAGCACGTGTTTGAGCCGCTCGGCGTGGGCGAGGCGGCGCAGGTGGTGGACACCGGCCAGGCCCGTGCCCGGGATGTCGAGACGGCGGGGCTCGGCGCCGGTCGCCAGGAGCAGCTTGTCGTAGCGGACGACGGTGCCGTCCTCGCCGAAGCGGACCGTCTTCGCCGTACGGTCGATCGCGTCGACGGTCTGGCCGAGGTGCAGCTCGATGTCGTTCGCCGCGTACCAGGCGGGCTCGTGCACGAAGACGCTGTCGCGTTCCTCCTTGCCGAGGAGGTAGCCCTTGGACAGCGGCGGGCGCTCGTAGGGGTGGTCCCGTTCGTCGCAGATCAGTATCACGCGGCCGGTGAAGCCCTCCGCCCGGAGCGTCTCGGCCGCCTTGGCGCCGGCGAGTCCGCCTCCCACGATGACGAATGTCTGATCCGCGTCGACCACTTGGTGCCTCCTCGTAAGGGTGTCGCCACTTGCGAGCGTCCCGCACGGAGCGTGATGCGGGAAGAGGGAGTGACCCGATCAGGCCACGGAGGGTCACCATCGGGCGTGCCGTGTCCCCCTGTTTCCCGGGGGTAGTCCCCTGTTTCCCGGGGGTAGTCCCCTGTTTCCCGTCGGTTTCCCCGTCAGTCTCATGCGTGCCCTGTCAGACGGGCGTGAAGCGAACGGGCGGAGGTGTCGGTGAGGGAGGCGATCTGGTCGACGATCACCCGCTTGCGGGCCCGGTCGTCCGGCGCCCGGTCGAACAGGGCACGGAACTGCGGGTCCAGGCCGTCCGGGGCGCGGGCGGTGAGCGCCTCGGCCAGTTCGGCGACGACGATGCGCTGGTCGGCGCGCAGGCGTTCCTGCTCGGCGCGCTGCATGACGTAGAGGTCGGCGACGGCCTTGAGGACGGCGCACTCCATCCGGGTCCCGCGCGGGACGACCAGTTCGGCGGCGTACCGGGTGAGCCGTCCGGTGCCTCCCCCAGTGCCTGAACGGCCTGGGTGGTACCCCCACGCGGTGCGGGTCGCGCTCTCGGCGGCCAGGCAGAAGCGGCCGATGAGCTGGCTGGTGGCGTCCTTCAGCCGGGCCTGGGCGACGGCGGTGCCGTCGTAGCCGTGCGGCCACCACTCCTGGGCGAGGAGCCGGTCCAGGGCCTCGGCGAGTTCGGCGGGGTCGGTGTCCGCCGGTACGTACCGGCCGCGGGCGACCTGGAAGATGTCCTGCCGTTCGGGTTCCGCGTGCAGGCAGTTCGGGTCGATGTGGCCGGCGTGCAGGCCGTCCTCCACGTCGTGCACGGAGTAGGCCACGTCGTCGGACCAGTCCATGACCTGCGCCTCGAAGCAGATACGGGTGCCGGGGGCGCCTTCGCGGACCCAGTCGAAGACCGGGCGGTCGTCGTCGTAGACACCGAACTTGCGGGACGCCGGGTCGGTGGGGTGGGCGCCGCGGGGCCAGGGGTACTTGGTGGCGGCGTCGAGGGCGGCGCGGGTGAGGTTGAGGCCGACGGAGCCTTCGGGGGTGAACCGTTTGGGCTCGATGCGGGTGAGGAGTCTGAGGGACTGGGCGTTGCCCTCGAAGCCGCCGCAGTCCGCCGCGAACTCGTTGAGGGCCTGTTCGCCGTTGTGGCCGAAGGGCGGGTGGCCCAGGTCGTGGGAGAGGCAGGCGGCTTCCACGAGGTCCGGGTCACAGCCGAGGGCCGCGCCCAGCTCGCGGCCGACCTGGGCGCATTCGAGGGAGTGGGTGAGGCGGGTGCGGGGGCTGGCGTCCCAGGCGGGGCCCAGGGTGCCGGGCGTGACCACTTGGGTTTTGCCGGCGAGTCTTCTCAGGGCGGCGCTGTGCAGGACCCGGGCCCGGTCGCGCTGGAAGGCGGTGCGGCCGGGGCGTTTGTCTGGTTCCGGGGCCCAGCGGTCGACTGACGTCGGGTCGTAGGCCGGGAGGTGTTGTGAGGTGCCGTCCATGTGCCGACAGTATGCGCCTGTGCGTCTGCCGGGTTTTGTTTTTCGGGCGGGTGCGGGTGGTTTTGGGCTGGTCGCGCCCACGCGGCGGAGCCGCGTATCGACACAGCCCCGCGCCCCTTAGGGCATGGTCCCGCCGCCCGCTTTCAGGCCGAAGCCAATTGCATCCGGGTCGCCTTGGCCGCCAGAGCCTCGTCGTAGCGGTGGAGGAGGAGGTGGGCCATGGACGGGTGGGTGCCGAGGGGGGCCGCCGCTATCCACGGGGCCGCCTGGGCGCACTCCGTGGCGAAGCGGCCGGGGGCCGTGAAGTAGGAGGCCAGGGCTATGTGGCGGCGGCCCCTCGCGCGCAGGGCGCGGACGGCCGTTTCCACCGTCGGAGTCGCCGCCGAGGCGTAGGCCGGGATGACGGGAACGCCCAGGCGGGCCGCGAGGAGGTGGGCCGTGCGGGTGGTGTCCGTCTTGGCGTCCGGGTCGCGGGAGCCGGCCGCGGCGAGTACCACCGCGCTGGTGCGGCGGGGCGTCCCGCCCCAGCCGGCCTCCGTCAGGCGGGCCTGGAGGGCGTCCACCAGCAGGGGGTGCGGGCCCAGCGGGGCCGCCACGTGGGTGCGGGCCGGGGAGGCCGCGGCCATCTCGGGGATGTCCTGCTTGACGTGGTAGCCGCGGCTGAGGAGGAGGGGGACCAGGACCGCCTCCGTGTCTCCCAGGGCGGCGAGCGTGTCGGGGAGCAGGGGGGCGTTCAGTTCGATGTGCCCGAGGTGCACCGGCACGTCGGGGCGCAGCGCGCGGACGCGGTCCAGGAGCGCGCGTACGGTGCTCAGCGCACGGGGGTCGCGGCTGCCGTGCGCCACGGCCACGAGGGCGGGCGGAGCCGGGCGGCGCGTGGCGGGCTGCGGGACGAGACTGAGCTGACTGGGCATGCAACCGATGGTCGCCGCCGCACGTTGCCTTCCCGTTGCGTGGGCGTCACGGGTGTTTTCCGGCGGTTCACGATGCGGGACAGGCGTGGTGTGAGGCTGCTTGACCTGGAGTTTCCGTGTAACGAGTGAAGCTGGTCACGCGTACGCGGATGAACCGGGCGGCCCGCGCGGGCGTCCCTGACTGTCGAGGGGCCGACCTGGGGAGGGACCGCCGATGCGTCGTGTGACGTTCCGCAGACCACGGCTGCCGCGTACCCGGCGAGGGCAGCGGCGGCTCGTGCAGGCCGTGATGGCCGGGTGCGTGCTCGCGGTGCTTCCGGCGACCTGGATGCATGTGGTCGCGGGTGACCGGCTGCGGACGGCGGCGGACGTGCCGCGTACCGATGTGGCCGTGGTGTTCGGTGCCGGGTTGTGGGACGGGGAGCCGTCGCCGTACCTCGCGCACCGGCTGGACGCGGCGGCCGGGCTGTACCGGGAGGGGCGGGTCGAGGTGGTGCTCGTCACCGGGGACAACAGTCGCGAGGACTACGACGAGCCGGACGCGATGCGCGTGTACCTGACGCGGCACGGGGTGCCCGACGGGCGGATCGTCAGCGACTACGCGGGGTTCGACACCTGGGACTCCTGTGTGCGGGCGAAGAAGATCTTCGGGGTGGACGAGGCCGTGCTGATCAGCCAGGGGTTCCACGTCCGGCGGGCGGTGGCTCTGTGTCAGGCGGCGGGGGTCGAGTCGTACGGGGTGGGGGTGGACGCCGTGCATGACGCGACCTGGTACTACGGGGGCGCGCGGGAGATCCTCGCCGCCGGGAAGGCGGCTCTGGACGCGGTGTTCCGGCCGGACCCCCGGTTCCTCGGGCCCCGAGAGCCGGGCGTGGAGCGGGCGTTGGCCACGGCCGAAGAGACTCCCGGATGAATCCGGACGATGACTCGACTGCGCTCCGCGCTGGTCACGGCCGCCGCGGCCGCGCTGCTGGCCGCACCATCTCCGCCAGCGTGGAAGTCGGGATCGGTCTGGAGGCGGGCGACAACCCGTACTACGCGTACGAGTGCTGACCGGGGCCGTGTCCTGACCAGACACAGCCCCTGAACGTGGCCGGGGGCGGGGGCCCGGCCGACGCGCTCCGCGCGTCCCGCCCCCGGCTGTCAGAGCCCGCGGAAGACTGGTGGGCGCTTCTCCAGGAACGCCGTCATCCCCTCCTTCTGGTCGTCGGTGGCGAACAGGGCGTGGAAGACGCGGCGTTCGAAGCGGATGCCGTCGCGCAGGCCGGTTTCGAGGGCCTGGTCGACGCACTCGCGAGCCGCCCTGACCGCCATGCGGCCGTACGAGGCGATCGTCGCCGCCGCTTCGAGGGCTTCGGGCAGGACGCGGTCGTCCGGGACCACTCGGGAGACGAGACCGCAGCTTCCGGCCTCCCGCGCGTCCATCGTGCGGCCGGTGAGGATCAGGTCCATCGCCTTGGCCCGGCCGACCAGACGGGTCAGCCGCTGGGTGCCGCCGATACCGGGGATGACGCCCAGCCTGATCTCCGGCTGGCCGAAGAGCGCCGACTCCCCCGCGAAGACCAGGTCACACATCATCGCCAGCTCGCAACCGCCGCCCAGAGCAGGGCCGTTGACGGCCGCGATCTTCGGGGTGTGGAGATCCGCGAACTCCTCCCAGGCTGCGAAGTAGTCCTCTGCCGCCATGTCCACGGCCGACTTCGGGGCCATCTCCTTGATGTCGGCGCCTGCCGCGAAGACCCCCTCCGAGCCGGTGACGACGAAGCAGCCGGTCCCGGGGTCCGCGTCCAACGGGCGGAGGGTGGCCAGGAGTTCGTTGAGGAGCTCGCTGCTGAGCGCGTTGCGGACGTGCGGGCGGTGCAGGCGTACCGTCACCACGCGGCCGTGGCGCTCGACCTTCAGGTTGTTCATCTGCCTTCTCCTTACGGGGGTCAGGAGTCCCAGATCGCGCCGTACGCCGGAACGCCGCGCCGTTCCAGACCGTGCACCACCTGCCAGGTCAGCCGCTTGTTGGAGATGCAGATGACCGCCTCCGCACCGAAGTCGCGGTACGCGGCGTGGGCGAGCCGCACCATGTCGGGCTTGCCGTGCCGGGAGGTGTCCCAGACCAGGGCGTGCGGCTGGACGGCGAGGATCTCGTCGACGAGGGCGTCGCCGTAGGTGGCGCGGGGGTCGCGGGTCGCCCAGACCAGGCGCGAGGGGACCTCTGCGGCGAGCAGGTGGGGCAGGCAGGGGCCGATGCCGCTGCCGGTCGCCACGTAGACCACCTTCCTGAACAGGACCTCGATGTTGGCGACTCCGGCCGTGGTGATGCCCTTCACCCACACCCGTGAGGGCTGGTCGTCGATGAATGAGCCGGTCCAGTCACCGGCGCGGGAGATGGTGAGCCGGAAGCCGGAGCGGCCGGGGGCCGGGACGTTGGCGAAGGAGTGCCACTCCTTCAGCGGGCTGCGGCTGATCGCGGTCGAGGAGCCCGCGAAGGGGGTCTCGCCGTAGTCGAAGTGAGCCAGCGTCACGTGCGGGGAGGGGCGTTCGGTGCGGACGTCCACCTTGCGCAGCCGCAGCCAGGGCAGGGCCACGCTGAAGGTGACGACGGCGAGGACCGCGAGCGGTACCGGTCCCTGGCCGGACAGCAGGGTGTGGGTCCAGAAGAGTGCGAGGGCGCTCCAGCCGCCGAAGCGGTGGATCTTCTCGAAGTGGTCGTGGTGGCGGGAGCGGAAGGGGGGCAGCGCGGTGGCGACGATCAGGGCGAGGAGGGCCACCAGGGTCCAGCTCACCGTGATCAGCGGCAGGTCCGTTCCGGCGCGGGTCACCGCGACCGTCAGGGCCAGGAACCAGGCCGCCCCGGCCAGCGCCCCGCCCACGTGCAGCCCGCCGAAGTGGTACACCTTGCCGAGCGTCCAGCGGACCTTCAGCGGCCAGCTCACCGGGGCCGAGGTCGCCAGCCGGAACAGGAGGTTGATGACGTACTGCTGGCGTACGAGGACGGCGAGGGCGAGGTTGGCGAGGGCGGCGTGCCCGAGGGTCGGCGTGGCCGGGGGCCCGGCGGCCCACAGGAACGCCGCGTTGGCCAGGAGCACCAGGGCCGCGAGGCGGTTGTAGTGCATCAGGCGGGGGTGCTTGAGCAGGCGGCGGGGGGCGGGCAGGAGCGGCGGGAGCTCGCCGATGTCCTGGTGGGTCCGGGCGGGGGACGTGGTCATCGGGCCACCGCCACGCGCTCGTCGAGCATTCCCAGCAGGGCCTGTTTGTCGACCTTGCCGCGGTCGGTCTCGGGGAGGAACGCCAGGGGCAGGACCTGCTCGGGGACGCAGTAGTAGGGCAGGGCGTCCGCGACCGCGCGGCGGGCGGTGTCCGGGTCGACGTCGGCCGGGCAGACGAAGGACACCAGCGTGCGGGCGTCGCGCTTCAGGGTGACGGCGCGGGTGCAGCCGGCGGCCGTCTCCAGGACGGAGGAGACGGAGTCCAGCTCGACGCGGAAACCGCGCACCTTGACCTGGTCGTCGGTGCGCCCGAGGTGCTCCAGCTCACCGTCGGGAGTCCAGCGGCCGAGGTCCCGGGTGCGGAACATACGGCGGCCGCCGCCGAGGAAGGGATCGGGGGCGTAGCGCTCGGCGTTGAGGGCGTCGTTGCCGAGGTAGCCCGCGGAGACGCAGTCGCCGCCCGCCCACATCTCGCCGGTCTCGCCGACGGGCAGGGGGCGCCGGTCGGCGTCGAGGACGTAGACCGTGTTGTTGGGGGTGGGGCGGCCGATGGTGAGCAGCGGGGCGGCCGGGTCGTGGCGGCCCATGGTGTTGACGATCGTGGTCTCCGTCGGGCCGCAGCAGTTGTGGAAGACGGCCTGCCGGGCCCAGCGGTCGGCCAGTGGGCGCGGGCAGGGCTCCCCCGCGACGGCGACCGTGCGCACGCGCGGGCAGGCGGCGGGGTCGAGGCCGGACAGCACGGTCGGGGTGGCGATCAGCACGTCGGCGGTGCGGGCCGCCGCGGCGATGTCCTTGCCGCGGATGACGAGGGTGCCGCCGTGGGCGAGGCAGCCCAGGATCTCCCAGGCCGCCATGTCGAAGGCGATGTTGAGGAGCTGGGCGACCCGGTCGCCCGGGCGGATGCCGAGGCCGCCCGGCTCGGTGAGCAGGATGTTGGCGACGTTGCGGTGGGTGACCTTCACGCCGTTGGGGCGGCCGGTGGTGCCGGACGTGAACAGGACGTAAGCGCCGTCGTCGCCGGTGACGCGCAGGCGCGGGGCCGGGGCGTACGGCAGCGGCTCGTCGAGTGCGAGCAGCAGGTGGCCGTCCGGCAGCGGTACGCGGTGGGCGTGTTCGGCGAGCGTGAGGACGACCCGGGTCCGGGCGGTGCGGATGACGTGGGTGAGCTGGGCCGGGGGTGCGAGGCCGATGTCCTGCGGGACGTAGGCGGCGCCGGCCTTCAGGATGCCGAGCAGGCCGACGAGCATCGGGATCGAGCGGCGGACGAACAGGCCGACGTGGTCGCCGGGGCGTACGCCCTCGCGGACGAGGCGGGCGGCGAGGGCGTCGGCGTGCCGGTCGAGCTGGCCGTAGGTGAGGTGCGTGCCCTGGTGTTCGGCGGCCACGGCGTGCGGGGCGGCCGCGGCGTGCCGGGCGACGGCGTGGTGCAGGAGCGGGTCGGGGACGGGGACGGTGGGGCCCCGGCCGTACTGCCGGAACAGGTGCCGGTCCTGGGGGGTCAGATGGCGCAGAGGCATGTTCGGTTGGCCTCCTGGCTGTTTCGAGTGTGGGAGTCGAACGCCGTTCGGAGTCGTGCGAGCGCTGCGCGTAGCGAGAGCGTAGTGGCACTGATTCAACTCTCAACGAGGTCGGATCAGCCAAGAAAGGAGCGCAATGAGCCACATGTGGCGTTTTTCATCACAAGGGCAACGTCCGTGGCGGTCGGCGGCGACCTGAAGGTGGGCAGGCGTATGCCTCACGCGGGAGCGGCGGCGGCGGGGAGGTTGCCGTCCCTGCCGCGTAACAGGGAACCGTCCCGGACGTAACACGGCCGAAGCACGCTGAACGGTATGCAGACCACCGCCACGCCCACGCACTGCCCGTACTGCGCCCTGCAGTGCGGGATGAACCTGACGCCCGCGCCGGACGGGACCGTCGAGGTGAGCGAGCGTACGGACTTCCCGGTGAACCGGGGCGCGCTGTGCGGCAAGGGCCGTACGGCGCCGGCGGTGCTGGCCTCGAACGTGCGGCTGACGTCACCGCTGGTGCGCGAGGGGGACACACTGGTGCCGGCCTCCTGGGACGAGGCTCTGGACCGGATCGCCGAAGGGTTGCGCCGGACGCGCGCGGAGTACGGGCCGGACGGGGTCGGGGTGTTCGGCGGGGGCGGTCTGACGAACGAGAAGGCGTACACGCTCGGCAAGTTCGCGCGGGTCGTGCTCGGCACGTCCCAGATCGACTACAACGGCCGTTTCTGCATGTCGTCGGCCGCGGCGGCCGGTATCAAGGCGTTCGGTCTCGACCGGGGGCTGCCGTTCCCGCTGGAGGACATCCCTAAGACCGGCTGTGTGATCCTGGTCGGGTCGAACCTCGCGGAGACCATGCCGCCGTCCCTGCGTTTCTTCACCGAGCTGAAGGAGAACGGCGGCACGCTGATCGTCATCGACCCGCGCCGCACGAAGACCGCCGAGCAGGCGGACCTGCACCTGGCGCCCAGGCCGGGCACGGACCTGGCACTCGCCCTGGGCCTGCTGCATCTGGTGATCGCCGAGGGACGGGTGGACGAGGAGTACGTCCGGGAGCGGACCGTGGGCTGGGAGGACGCCAGGGCCGCCGCGATGGCGCACTGGCCCGAGTACGTGGAGCGGATCACGGGGGTGTCCGTCCCCGAACTGCGGGAGACGGTACGGCTGTTCTGCGAGCCCGAGTCGGCGATGGTGCTCACGGCACGGGGGCCCGAGCAGCAGTCCAAGGGCACCGACACGGTGGGCGCGTGGATCAACCTGTGCCTGGCGACCGGCCGGGCGGGGCGCCCGCTGTCCGGGTACGGCTGCCTGACCGGGCAGGGCAACGGGCAGGGCGGCCGCGAACACGGCCAGAAGGCCGACCAGTTGCCGGGCTACCGCAAGCTCGACGACCCGGCGGCGCGTCGGCACGTCGCCGACGTGTGGGGCGTGGATCCGGACTCGCTGCCCGGCCCGGGGCGCAGTGCCTACGAGCTGCTGGACGCGCTGGGCACCGACATCAAATCCCTGCTGCTGATGGCGTCCAACCCGGTGGTGTCGGCGCCGCGTGCCGCGCACGTCGAGGAGCGCATCAAATCCCTGGACTTCCTGGCCGTCTGCGACGTGGTCCTGTCGGAGACGGCAGCGCTCGCGGACGTGGTCCTGCCGGTCACCCAGTGGGCCGAGGAGACGGGCACGACGACCAACCTGGAGGGCCGCGTACTGCTGCGGCGCCAGGCCATCACCCCGCCCGCGGGCATCCGCAGCGACCTCGAGGTCATGCACGAACTGGCCGCCCGCCTGGGCGTGGAGAAGGGCTTCCCGACCGACCCGGAGGAGATCTTCGAAGAGCTCCGCCGGGCGAGCGCGGGCGGTCCCGCGGACTACTCGGGGATCACGTACCGCAGGCTGGTGGAGGAGAACGGGGTGTTCTGGCCCTGTCCGGCGGTGGAGCCGGAGGGCCTGACGGGGGACCAGGACGGGGCGGGTGGCCCTGGCGCGCAACGGGGCGCGATGGGCCGCCCGGCCTCCACGGGGGACACGGCGGCAGCCACGGTGGACACGACGGGCCCTGCCCACCCCGGCACCCCGCGCCTTTTCCTCGACCGTTTCGCCACCCCCGACGGACGCGCCCGCTTCGTCCCCGTCTCGCACCGGGCCATCGCCGAGGAACCGGACGACGAGTACCCCGTGCTGCTCACCACCGGGCGGGTCGTGGCGCAGTACCAGTCCGGGGCGCAGACCCGGCGTGTGGCGGAGCTGAACGCCGCCGCGCCCGGGCCGTTCGTGGAGTTGCACCCGCGGCTGGCGGCCCGGCTGGGGGCGGCCGAGGGCGATCCGGTGGCCGTCGTGTCCCGGCGGGGCCGGGCCGTGGCGCCCGCCCGGATCACGGACACCATCCGGCCCGACACGGTCTTCATGCCGTTCCACTGGCCGGGCGAGGGCCGCGCCAACTCCCTCACCAACCCCGCGCTCGACCCGACCTCCCGGATGCCGGAGTTCAAGGCGTGCGCGGTGCGGCTGGAGGCGGTGCGGCCCTAGGTTTCCTCCTCCATGGCGGTGCGGCCCTGGGTTTCCTCCTCCATGGCGGTGCGGCCCTGGGTTTCCTCGCCCACTGCCGGGTGGCTCAGCCCACGTTGACCGCACTCCAGGCCGCCGCCACGGCCTTCTGCTCCGTGCTGCCGCTGCCGTAGAGGTCCTTCGCCGCGTTCAGCGTCGCCGTACGGGCACCCGTGTAGTCCGTCGAGGACGTCATGTAGACCGTCAGGGCGCGGTACCAGACCTTGCCCAGCTTGGCCCGGCCGATGCCGTTCACCGTGGAGTCGTCGCAGGTCGGGGAGTTGTGGCTGACGCCGTTGATCGTCTTCGCGCCGCTGCCCTCCGCGAGCAGGTAGGCGAAGTGGTTGCCGACGCCCGAGGAGTAGTGCACGTCGAGGTCGGCCAGCCCCTCGCTCCAGCAGTCGGCGGACTTCCCGTCCTTCGACGGGAAGTCCATGCGGCGCAGGGCCTCCCGGCCGAGCCCGGAGCGGACGACCTTCTCGCCGATGAGCCAGTCACCGGGGTCCTTGGCGTTGTCCGCGTAGAACTCCACGAGCGTGCCGAAGATGTCCGACGTGGCCTCGTTCAGGCCGCCGGACTCGCCCGAGTACGTCAGCGCCGCCGTCTTCGAGGTCACGCCGTGGGACATCTCGTGCCCGGCCACGTCCAGCGACACCAGCGGTCCGAGCAGCTTGCCGTCGCCGTCGCCGTACGTCATGCAGAAGCAGTTGTCGTCCCAGAAGGCGTTGTTGTAGTCCTTGCCGTAGTGGACGCGGTTGTACGAGCCCTTGCCGTCGCCGGCGATGCCGTTGCGGCCGTGCAGGTTCTTGAAGTAGTCCCAGGTGACGTCCGTGCCGTACTGGGCGTCCACCGCCACGGTCGCGCGGTCGGAGTCCGCGCCCGTGCCCCAGTGGTTGTCGGCGTCCGAGAAGACCGTCGCGGGGGCACGGGTCAGGCAGATGGTCAGCAGGCACTGGTCCGTCTTGTTCGCCGCGTCGCCCGTGTACGTGCCGCCCCGGGTCGCGTCCTTCAGCCGGTACGACGACCCGGACTGCGTCGTCTCCAGCGCAACCGTGCCGCCGTAGAGGGACTTGCCGTCGCCCGACGCCGATTCCAGGGTGTCCCAGGCGTCGATCCGGTCGCCGGTCGTGGCGTCGGTCAGCACCGTGCGCCCGACCGGGTTGCCGAGGTCGTCGTGCGCCACCGCGTCGGTCTGCCAGGCCAGTTTCGGGGCGCCGTGCAGGGCGTCGACGACCAGCCGGGGCTTGGCGGTCAGCTTCTTGAGGGTCTCGCCGAGGTGCGCGGCGCGCAGCAGGCTCGCGGCGAGGTCGGCGGCCTTGGGGGCGCTCACCTTCGGGGTGACGCTCTCGAGGGAGAGCGCGGACTTCGTCGCCCGGCTCGCGCCGCGGTAGGTGCCGTCCGGGTTCAGGTGGAGCACGAAGTCGCCGCCCAGGACCGGGAGTCGGTGGTACGTGCGGTCGTAGCGGACGTGCCGGGTGCCGTCCTCGTCGACGACCACGTCCCGGACCTTCGTCTCCTGGGCCGGGGTGAGGCCCAGTTCCGCGGCCCGGTCGGCGAGGACCGTCCCGGCACTCTCGATCGCGTCGGACCGGGTCGGCCGGTCCTCCGCCAGGGCGGTGGGTGAGAGCGCGGCGGCCAGCAGGGCGGCGGTGCCGGTGACGGCCACGCCTGCGATGGCGGGACGGGACCCTCGGACATGACGTATCCGACTCATCGGTCTCCTCATACGGGCGCACCCGGTCGCGTGGGGTCGACCGGGTGCGGCGTTGATGTTGACCGCGAGTCAAGTCGGCCCGGACATGTCATGTCCATAGGCCCGGTGTGCAGGTGTGTGAGGGTGGAGAATCGTTCCTGTGACCCTCCCCTTCTTCGTCTACGGCACCCTCCGCCCGGGTGAGGTCAACCACGACCTCTTCCTGCGCGGCCGCACCCGCTCCGAGGCACCGGGGCGGCTCCCGGGCGCGGTGCTGTACGAGGGGCCGGGCTATCCCTACGCGGTCGAGGAGCCGGGCGGCGGGGTCGTGTCCGGGGAGCTGGTGACCGCGCACCCGGAGATGTACGCGGAGCTGCTCGCCGAGCTGGACCGGCTGGAGGACTACGTGCCGGGTGACCCGCGCAGCCTGTACGAACGCGTCGAGCGGAAGGTCGTACGCGACACGGACGGGGCGACTGTCCGGGCCTGGGTGTACATCGCCGCACCCGCCGTCGCCGCACGGCTCCGGACCCGGGGGAGGCCCATCGCGGGCGGGGACTGGCGGGCGCGGAGTTGACGGGCGCGGGAAGGAGTGCGGCCGGGGCTCAGCCCGCGTACGGCGTCTTCGCCCTCGCCTCGCGCAACGCCCGGCCCCACCACACCAGTTGGTCCAGCATGGCCTTTGCCGCCGCGTCCGGGCCGGACGGGTCGTGCAGGGTGCCCGCGTCGTCGAAGGACGCGCCGGCGTTGTGGAAGGAGACGGTGTCGCGGACCGTCACGGCGTGGAGCTCGGCGAAGACCTGGCGGAGGTGCTCCGATGCGCGCAGGCCGCCGGACACTCCGCCGTAGGAGACGAGGGCGACGGGCTTGGCCTGCCACTCGGCGAAGTGCCAGTCGACGAGGTTCTTCAGGCCCGCCGGGAAGGAGTGGTTGTACTCGGGCGTGAGGACAACGAAGGCGTCCGCGCGGTCCAGCTTCGGGGTGACGCCGGACAGCGCGGCGGTCGCCTCGGGGGTCGGTTCGAAGGACGTCGGCAGATCGACGTCGGCGACGTCCACGACCTCGGCGACCAGGTCGCCCCGGCCCCTGAGGCGGCCGAGGAGCCAGTCGGCGACGACCGGGCCGAAGCGGCCGTGGCGGTTGCTGCCGACGACAAGGGTCACCCGGAGGGGCTCGGTCGCGGGCTGGACAGGGGTGGGTGCGTTCGTAACGGCTGTGTTCATGCGGCACAGCCTCATACCTCAACCTTCCTTGAGGTCAAGCCCGAGGGGCACGGCATCCGGGTCACCCGTTCACACGCGCACCCCCCGCTTTTCCATCCCCCGCCCACTCAACGCCTGTGACCTGCCCAAATACCTACGAGGAGCAGCCTGTCCGCCTCCCCCTGACACCCATTCACCCCAATTCTGACGCCCTATCAGAAAGCGCGGGCGCCGCGCCGGCCGTTACCTCGGAAGGGCAGGTGCACGAACGACAGCTCGGAGGAGCACCGATGCGATGTACCGCCCGGCCGCTGACCGGTACCGCGCTCGCCGTCGCCGCCGCGGCACTCGCCGCCGCCCCCGCGTACGGCGCGCCCGCCGACGACGTGGAGGTGTCTCCGTCCTCGGTCGTCCCGGGCGGACAGGTCACGGTGCGCACGGCGGCCTGCGGCGACGGCGGCACGGCGACGGGTGACGCCAGCGCGGTCGGAGCCGGTCCCCTCAACCTCGCGCCGGGCCCGCACGAGCAGGACGCGACCGGGCGGTTCAGGGTGCCGCCGAGCGCGCAGCCGGGGACGTACGAGATCACGGCGACGTGCACCGGGAGCGGGCGGCGCGTCACCGGTGACCTGGTGGTCACGCTGACGTCCGGGCACCAGCAGGTCTACCCCCGAGGGAGTGTGAAGACGGGGGTCGGCGGCGCCCTGGGCCCCGATCCCGTGCAGACCGCGGCCGGTGTGGCGGCTCTCGCCGTCGCCGCCGCGGGCGGTACCTGGCTCCTGCATCGCCGGGCGAGAGGTGACGGGATCTGACGGACATCCTCCGCTGTCCGTCACCGGTACCGCATGTCCCCTCCCCTCCGGGTCCGACGCCCCTCGCGGCCCGGAGGGGGTACGGGGCGGGCCCCCGGGACCAGGGAGGGCCCGGGGGCGGGAGTCCAAACCGGACGGCCATCGGGGATCAGGAAAGGGTCGGCCATGCGCAGGTTCCCCAGATACGGCAGCAGGTCCGGCAACCCGGCCAACGCCGCCATGGCGGCCGTCACGGTGTTCGCCCTGTGCTCCGGGGCCTGGCTGCTGCGCAACGGCGCCGAGACGCACGCCCCGCCGCAGCCCTCCGCCGCGCAGGCCCGTGCCGGGCAGGACGGGCAGGACGGCAGGGCCGGTGAGCGGCCCGACGCGCCAGCGCTGCCGCCCTCGCCGCCCGACCGCATCCGCATCCCGGCGATCCGGGTGGACGCGCCCCTGACCGACCTCGGCCTGACGAGGACCGGCAGTCTCGACGTACCGCCCGCCGAGCGGAAGAACCTCGCCGGCTGGTACGAGGCCGGCACCGCACCCGGCGAGCGGGGCACCGCCATCGTCGCCGGCCACGTCGACAACGCCGACGGCCCGGCCGTCTTCTACCGCCTCGGCTCCCTGGCCAAGGGCCGCACGATCGAGGTGGACCGGCGGGACGGCAGCGTCGCGGTGTTCACCGTGGACGCCGTCGAGGTGTACGCGGCGAAGGACTTCCCCGACGCGAAGGTCTACGGCGCCGCCCGCCGCCCAGAGCTGCGCGTCATCACCTGCGGCGGCGGCTATTCACGCGGCTCCGGGTACCAGGGGAACGTCGTGGTCTTCGCGCATCTGACCGGCAGCCGGTGATCCTCCCAGGACGTTGGCCCTCCCCCAGGCCCCCAGCGGTTCCAGTGCCTCGTTCAGGGAGACGCCCCGGGGGGTCAGCGAGTACTCCACGCGGGGCGGCACCTCGTCGTACGCCTCGCGGTGCACCAGTCCGTCGGCCTCCATCTCCCGCAGATGCGAGGCGAGCACCTTCTCGGTGATCCCGGGCAGCTCGCGGCGCAGCTCGCCGAAGCGGCACGGCCGCTCGTTCAGCGCCCAGAGGATCAGCACCTTCCACTTGCCGCCGATCACGTCCATCGCCGCGTCGATCCCGCACACGTACGCCCCCGGCCGCCGCCCCGTCGTCTCCATGCCCGAGCCCTCCCCTTCTCCTGCCTGGACCCTTCCCCCGGGGTAACCACCCACTTCGAAGTACGTACTTGAGCGGGCGCTCCCCTCGGACGAGCCTAAACGCCATGACCGACAACGCAGTTGCCTCCCGCACCCCTCTCACCCTCCTCGGCACCGGTGACATGGGCACCGCCCTGGCCCGCGCCTGGCTCGCCGCCAAACACCCGGTGACCGTCTGGAACCGCACCCCCTCCCGCGCCGAACCCCTCGCCGCCGAGGGCGCCACCATCGCCCGGACCGCCGCCGAGGCGGTGGCCGCGAACCGGCTCGTGGTCGCCTGCCTGCTCGACGACGCCTCCGTGGGCGAGACCCTCGACGGAGCCGATCTCGCGGGGCGGGACCTGGTGAACCTCACCACGGGCACGCCCGGCGAGGGCCGCAGCCGCGCCGCCTGGGCCGCAGCGCGCGGCGCCCGCTTCCTGGACGGCGGGATCATGGCCGTCCCGCCGATGATCGGGGCCCCGGAGTCCGGCGGGTACGTCTTCTACAGCGGCTCCCCCGAGCTGTTCGCCGAGCACCGGGACACCCTCGCCGTCCCGGCCGGCACCCGCTACGTCGGGGCCGACCCGGGCTTCGCCGCGCTCCACGACGTGGCGCTGCTGAGCGCGATGACCGGCATGTTCGCGGGCGTCACGCACGCCTTCGCGCTGATCCGCCCGGAGGACATCGCCCCGAAGGACTTCGCGCCGCTGCTCGTGGACTGGCTGACCGCGATGGCCCCGGCCGTGCACCAGACCGCCGACCAGCTGGAGAGCGGCGACTACGCCAGGAACGTCGTCTCGAATCTCGCCATGCAGGTCGCGGGCAACGCCACGCTGCTGCGCACGGCCGAGGAGCAGCGGGTGAGCCCGGAGCTGCTGACGCCGTACATGGCGCTGATGGAGCGGCGCCTCGCCCAGGGACACGGGGGCGAGGACGGTACGGGGATCATCGAGCTGCTGGATCTGCGGGCGGGGGCGTCCTCCTAGCGCCACGGAACCAGGCCGGCCACTGCTCGTACGCCATGTTCCCCACCAGGGCGAACACCACCGTCAGCAGCACGATCCGTACGAAGCCGCTGCCCTGCTTCAGGGCGGTGTGGGCGCCGAGGGTGCCGCCCGCCAGGTTGAACACGGCCATCAGGGCGGCCAGTTGCCACAGGACCGCGCCCTGCCAGGCAAAGGTCGCGAGGGCGCCCGCGTTGGTGCAGCAGTTGACGATCTTGGCGGTGGCGGAGGCGGTGACGAGGTCGAGGTGGAGCGCGGCGGTCAGGGCGAGGACCAGGAAGGTGCCGGTGCCGGGGCCGATGAGACCGTCGTAGAAGCCGATGCCGAGGCCCGCGAGGCCGATCGCCGCGAGGATCTGCCGCCGGGTGGCCGGGCCGGTCGCGGGGGCCGGGCCGAAGGCGGGCCGCAGGATCACGAAGGCCGCGACCCCGAGCAGCACCACCATGATCACCGGCTGAGGACGTCGGTGCTCATCCCGGCCGCGAAGAAGGCCCCGGCGGACGATCCGGCGAGCGCGGCCAGCCCGATGCGCACCGCCGTGCGGACATCCACCGGGGCCTTGCGGGCGTATGTGACCGCCGCGCCCGTCGTGCCCACGATGGCGACCGCCTTGTTGGTGCCCAGGGCGTGCGCGGCGGGCGTGTGCGACGGCAGTCCGAGCAGCAGCACCGGCAGCAGCAGGAGCCCTCCGCCGCCGACCACGGCGTCGATCCACCCGGCGGCGAGAGCCGCGAGGCAGAGCAGGACGATCATGGTCAGCGATATGTCGGGCATGGTCGGGAGCGTCTCTGATCAGCTTGGTGATCCCATGCCAGACGTAGCGTCCGGCATGGTTTGTGCCCATCGTGGAGGGGTGGCGTGGGCGTGTAGGTGGAAGCCCGCGCCCAGTGCTGCTCCTCGTGGCCGGTGTCGGCGGGTGGTGGGTGTACTGATCGCTGTCACGCCCTGGTGCCGGTGGGCTGCGCGGGGCAGTGTCCTTCGGCCCGTTGGTGCGTGTCCCTCCGGACGCTTGCCCGCCGGACCCGAGGGGCCGGTGGGGGAGGGTGCCCTGCGTCGCCTGGGCGCGTGGCATGTGGTTTTCCGCCGGGTGGGTCCGGTCTTGGACCGGTCGGCCCGGCTGGTCTGGGCGGTCGGGGTGATGACCGCTTGGGTCTCGAACGTGTCCACCACCGTGTGGATCACCATCTGCCCGGTGGTCCGGTCGGTGACGGTCTTGTCCTGATGCGTGAGGCCGCGTGCGGTGATGCGCTGCCAGGCGCCGTGGTCGCGGTCGCCCTGCCAGCCGCATCCGGCCCGGTCGGGGCAGAGGGCCCATTTCCAGCCCGGTGCGGTGGGGCGGTCGGGGGCCTTGCGGTGCCGCAGCAGGGTCAGGCACCGGGGGCAGTGCCGGGAGGTGTTGCGGGGCGGAACGGTGACGACGGCGATCCCGGCCTCGGCGGCCAGATGCCGCATGCGGTCGGCGATCCGCCCGCGCACCGTCTGGGACATGCGCGTGTTATGAGTGCGGCCCATGCCGCCCGCTTCCATCGAGCGCAGGTCTTCCAGATAGACGACCGTGGCGTGGGCGGCGACGGCCTGGTCGACGGCCCAGCGGGCGGCGGCCCAGGCGAGGGCGTCGTTGAGGTTCGACCTGCGCTCGGACACGCAGCGGATCTCCTCTTGCAGCACCTGGTGTCTGCCGGACAGTTCATGCTGCGTATCAGCGCCGATGAGCCGCTGATACTGGGCGGCCTTGGCGTGCAGGTGTTCCGACAGGCGCCGCAGGCGGTACTGCCTGGCCAGAACTCCCGCGGCCCGGAACTGGGCGCCGTGCCCGAGAGCGGTGATGTGCCCGTCGTCGTGCAGCCGGGCCGCACCCGCGGACAGCAGGGTGTTCAGACCCCAGTCCACACCGAGCGCCACGGTGTGCCCGGTACGGGACGTCTTCGGCACGGCGTGGGTGTAGGCCAGATCGGCACGCACCTTTGCGCCCGCGAGGCGGAGGGTCGGCAGGTGCAGCACCGCGCCGGGCGGAACCGTCGGCGGCAGCGTGACAGGGCAGGCCACCCATGTCCAGTCGCGGTAGGAGCGCGGGTCGGGCCGAGTAGGCAGCTGAAGACGCAGCAGCCCACGTTGCGGGTCGCCCTCGCCGCGTTCGATGGTGGCCTGCTGGCCGTCGCACGCTGACAGCAGCAGCATCCGCGCCGCCCGGGGCGGGGCCTCCAGCTCGAACACATCAGCCGGCAGACGGCCGTGCTTGCCGGCGAAGGCGGTGATCTGCCGGGTGCGGGAGCGGATCACACTCGACGGGAGATACCGGCCGCCGGGCACCGCCTCCCGCACCCGGTCCCACTCCTCAGGCGTGCGCCTGCCTGGATCGCACGGCCACGTCCGAAGAACTGCGGACGTCAGCTCGGCCCGCCAGTGGGCCGAGCGCAGAGCGCGCCCGGCCTGTTCCTGGGCCATACGCACGATCCGGTCATTGGCCCTCACGCCCTCGGCCGGGGCGACCGTCCAGCCCAGTCGGCGCAGCGCCATCCACGCATTCGACGGCAGCCTCCGCCCGCCCGCGTCCTCACCCGAGGCCAAGACGTCCACATCGGCGGCGTTCCAGTGCTCGGCCAGCAGTTCGCCAGCCATGCCGGACACCAGATCAGCCGCCCAGCCGACCCGCTGCGCCAGCACAGCGGCCGACAGCACCACACCCGTCTTCTCCTCCACGCCCGTACGCAGCAGTCCACGAGCACAGGCAGTTCGGGCCGTTTCGCCCTCGCCCAGCGGCACCTTCCGGCTCACCGGCGCTCCCCCGCTTCCTGCCCGTGGTGCTGTCATCCGATCAACGACACTCCCGAGAAAAGGTCACCCATTCGATCCACGCACTCACATACGACACCGAGACCGGCCGGACACACGGCACTACACCGACCGACGATGCATCACTGCGGACGACAAAGGAAACACATGAGCCGATGCGACGGCCCGTGCGACGCTTCCTCACAGCCCGCCGTCGCCGCACCCCGGGAACCCTCACACCCACCCCCGGCACCCGCTGAGGGCAGCGTTCCCCGTGGGAAACAGTCGTGATGCTGCCGGGTAACACCGGCACCGCACGCTCAAGGACATGACCTCGAATGAGCGTGTGGTGGTGATCGGCACCGGCCTCGCGGGCGTACGGCTCGCCCGGCGGCTCGGTGAGCTCGGCACGCCCGCGTTGCTGATCGGCGAGGAGGAGCACCGGCCCTACAACCGGGTGCTGCTCGCCGAGGTGCTGGCCGGACGTTACAGCCCCGAGGTGATCGCCCTGCCGGCACCCGCGCAGGCCACGCGCGGCCGGGTCGTCGGCATCGACCGCGACGGGCGGACCGTCGAGTGCGCCGACGGCACGGTGATCGCATACGACCGGCTCGTCCTCGCCACCGGATCCAACCCCGTCCTGCCGCCCCTGCGCGGCCTGTTCACCCCCGACCACGTGCTGCCCGAGGGCGTCCACGCCTTCCGGACCATGGACGACTGCCTGGGCCTGTCCAAGGCGGTCCGGCCGGGGGCGAAGGCGGTCGTCATCGGCGGCGGTCTCCTCGGGGTCTCCGCGGCCCGAGCGCTCGCCCTGCGCGGCGCCCAGGTCGTCCTCGCCCAGCAGTCCGAGCGGCTGATGGAGCGCCAGCTCGACCCGGCCGCCTCCAAGCTCGTCAAGCGGCACCTGACCGACCTGGGCGTCGAGGTCCACACCGAGTGCCGCGTCCGGGACGTGCGCTGCGTCGGCGGCGCCGTCCGCTCCGTGGAGATGGCCGACGGGTACGCGCTCGACGCCGACCTCGTCGTGGTGGCCTGCGGCGTCCGCCCCCGGGTGGGTCTCGCGCAGGCCGCCGGCCTCGACGTCCGCAAGGGCGTCGTCGTCGACGACGAGCTGCGCACCTCAGACCCGTACATCCACGCCATCGGGGACTGCGCTCAGCACGACGGCGTCCTCTACGGCCTCGCCACTCCCGCACTCGAGCAGGCCGACACGCTCGCGGAGCTGCTGGCCGGCGACGCGGACGCGCGCTACACCGGCACCCGCTCCCTGACACGGCTCACGCTGAACGGGCACGACAGCCCCTTCGACCTCGCCGCGTTCGGCGAGACGGAGGCGCTCCCGGGCGACGACGTCGTCCAGCTCGCCGACGCCACCCGCGGCACCTACCGCAAGGTCGTCGTCCGCGACGACCGCCTGGTCGGCGGGGTCCTCGTCGGCGAACTCGGCACCGTCGGCGCGCTCGCGCGCGCCTGGGAGGGAGCAGAGCCGCTCCCCTCCGACGGCGGCCCCCTGCTCCACCTGCTTACCAATGATGGAGGCTCCTGATGTCCACGGACACCCCCACGATCGTGCTCGTCGGCCATGGCATGGTCGGCCAGCGCTTCCTCGAAGCGCTCGCCGAGCGCGGCCTGACCGCCACGCACCGCGTGGTCGTGCTCTGTGAGGAGCCACGTCCTGCCTACGACCGCGTGCAGCTCACCTCGTACTTCTCGGGCAAGACGCCCGAGGACCTGTCCATGACGGACATGCGGTTCATCGAGGACCACGGCATCGAACTGCGCGTCGGCGACCCGGCGGAGACGATCGACCGCGAGGCGCGCAAGGTGACCGCCCGTTCCGGTCTCGTCGTCGACTACGACGTGCTCGTCCTGGCCACCGGCTCGTACCCCTTCGTGCCGCCGGTGCCGGGCAAGGACGCCGAGGGCTGCTTCGTCTACCGCACGATCGAGGACCTGCTCGCGATCGAGGAGTACGCCAAGAAGGCCACCACGGGTGCCGTGGTCGGCGGCGGTCTGCTCGGCCTGGAGGCCGCGGGCGCGCTGAAGGGCCTCGGGCTCACCTCCCACATCGTGGAGTTCGCACCCCGTCTGATGCCCGTCCAGGTCGACGAGGGCGGCGGCGCCGCCCTGCTGCGCACCATCGAGGAGATGGGCCTGAGCGTCCACACGGGCGTCGGCACGCAGGAGATCGTCGTCGGCGAGGACGGCGCCGTGACCGGCATGAAGCTGTCCGACGGCTCCGAACTGGCCACCGACCTGGTGGTGTTCTCCGCCGGTGTCCGCCCCCGCGACCAGCTGGCCCGCGACTGCGGCCTGACGGTCGGCGAGCGCGGCGGCATCGCGGTCGACGAGCAGTGCCGCACGGTGAACGACCCGCACGTGTTCGCGATCGGCGAGTGCGCGCTGGCCGCCGACGGCCGGGTGTACGGCCTGGTCGCGCCCGGTTACGAGCAGGCCGAGACCGCCGCCGCGACGATCGCCGCGGACGAGGCCGCCTTCACCGGCGCCGACCTGTCCACCAAGCTGAAGCTGCTCGGCGTGGACGTGGCGTCCTTCGGCGACGCGCACGGCACCGCCGAGGACTGCCTGGACGTCGTCTACTCCGACTCCCGCGCGGGCCTGTACAAGAAGCTGGTCATCGGCCGCGACGGCACGCTGCTCGGCGGCATCCTGGTCGGCGACGCGGAGGCGTACGGCACACTGAAGGCGTTCACCGGCTCGGTCCCGCCGGTCGCCCCCGAGTCGCTCGTGCTGCCGGCCGGCGCCGGGGAATCCGCCCAGCTCGGCCCGTCCGCGCTGCCGGACGACGCGATCATCTGCTCGTGCCACAACGTCTCCAAGGGCGCGATCCGCGGCGCGGTCACCGACCACCAGTGCACGACCGTGCCCGAGGTGAAGAAGTGCACCAAGGCAGGCACGGGCTGCGGCTCCTGCGTGAAGGTCCTCGGCCAGCTCGTCAACGCCGAGCTGGAGGCCGGCGGCATCGAGGTCGACAAGGGCCTGTGCGGCTGCTTCTCGCAGACCCGCGAGGAGCTGTACGAGATCGTCCTCGCCCTGCGCATCAACAGCTACCAGGACCTGCTCGACCGCCACGGCCGCGAGGAGGCCAGGGGCGGTGACGGCTGCGAGATCTGCAAGCCGACGGTCGCCTCGATCATCGCCTCCCTGGCCCCGGCGATCGGCGCGAGCGGCTACGTCCTGGACGGTGAGCAGGCCGCCCTCCAGGACACCAACGACCACTTCCTGGCCAACCTCCAGAAGAACGGCTCGTACTCGGTCGTCCCGCGCATCCCCGGCGGTGAGATCGCCCCGGAGAAGCTGATCGTGATCGGCGAGATCGCCCGCGACTTCGGCCTCTACACGAAGATCACCGGTGGCCAGCGGATCGACATGTTCGGCGCACGCGTCGAGCAACTACCCCTGATCTGGGCCCGCCTGGTCGACGCCGGCTTCGAGTCCGGCCACGCCTACGGCAAGTCGCTGCGCACGGTGAAGTCCTGCGTCGGCCAGACCTGGTGCCGCTACGGCGTCCAGGACTCCGTCCGCATGGCGATCGACCTGGAGCTGCGCTACAGGGGGCTCCGGTCGCCGCACAAGCTGAAGTCGGCCGTCTCCGGCTGCCAGCGCGAGTGCGCCGAGGCCCAGTCGAAGGACTTCGGCGTGATCGCCACCGCCAACGGCTGGAACCTGTACGTCGGCGGCAACGGCGGCGCCACCCCGCGCCACGCGGACCTGCTCGCGCAGGACCTGTCGGACGCCGAACTGGTCCGCCTGATCGACCGGTTCCTGATGTTCTACATCCGTACGGCCGACCGCCTGGAGCGCACCTCGACCTGGCTGGAGCGGATCCCCGGCGGCCTGGACCACGTGCGGGACGTCGTCGTCCACGACTCGCTCGGCATCTGCGACGAGCTGGAGAAGCTGATGCAGGCGCACGTCGCGCACTACCGCGACGAATGGGCGGAGACCATCAACGACCCCGAGAAGCTGGCCCGGTTCGTGTCCTTCGTGAACGCGCCGGACACCCCGGACCCGGTCGTCGCCTTCGTGCCCGAGCGCGACCAGATGAAGCCCGACCTGCCGCTGCTGTCCATCGGTATGCGACCCGCCGAAGACGTACTGGAAGGAAGCGCCCAGCGATGACCCTGGCACCTGAGACCACCGACCTGAAGGTCCAGCTCGCACTGGACGGCGACTGGTTCACGGTCTGCGACCTGAACACGCTGCTCCCGGGCCGCGGGGTGGCGGCACTGCTGCCGGACGGCCGCCAGGCGGCGATCTTCCGGGACCGTTCCGGTGAGCTGTTCGCCGTCGACAACCGCGACCCGTTCACCGGCGCGGCCGTCCTCTCCCGCGGCCTGACCGGCTCCCACCAGGGCCGCCCGTTCGTCGCCTCGCCCCTGCTGAAGCAGCGCTTCGACCTGGCGTCCGGGCAGTGCCTGGACGACGAGGCGGTACAGGTGGCGACGTACAAGGTGCGCACCGCGTAGGAACGCGAACGCCCGGCTCGGAACACCCCTCCCCGGAGGGGTGTTTCTGTTGCCGCCTGGCAAGCTGGGGCCATGGTTGCGCAGCCGCACGACAGGCCCGGCCTCTCCTGGCTCGGCGCCCCGATCGACGCCCGCCCGCTGTTCGAGCCGGAACTCGAAGCGCTGCTGGGGCTGTTGCGGGGCCTGCGGCCCGGTCAGTGGAACGAGACGGCCGTGCCGGGCTGGACCGTGCACGACGTCTCCGCTCACGTCCTCGGCGACTACCGCGCCCGTCTCGGCCACCGGGAGTTCGGCGCCTTCGCGCCGGGAGAGACCCTGGAGGCGTTCATCCACCGCGCCAACCAGGAGTGGGTCGACCGCCACCGGGGCATGGATTCGGCCTCGCTCGTCGACGCCCTGGAAGAGGCCGGCACCGAACTGGCCCGCCGCTTCGCGCGCGCCGACCTGGACGCGCCGTCCCTGGGCGTGTCCTGGGCCGGGGTGGACCCGGCGCCGCTGTGGCTGGACTGCGCCCGGGAGTTCACGGAGTACTGGACGCACCGCCAGCAGATCCGGCACGCGGCCGGGCTGGGCACCGACCCCGAGCCGCGGGCCCTGTCCATGGTCCTGGACACCTTCATGCGGGCCCTGCCCCACACGCTGCGGGACACCGCCGCGCCGGCCGGCACGCGGGTGGCGCTGACGGTCACCGGCCCGGGAGGGGGCACCTGGGCCGTGACCGCCGGGCCGGAGGGCTGGTCCCTGGCGGAGGACGGCTGGCCGCTGACGGAGGATTCCGGTGGCCGGCCTGTGGCCACCGTGGAGCTGGACGCGGAGACCGCCTGGCGGCTGTGCACGCGAGGTGTCCAGCCGGCCGCCGCTCTCGCCCGGGCCCGGATCGAGGGCGACCGACGGCTCGCCGAGGCGGCGTGCCGGATCGTGTCGATCGTCTACTGATCAACTGCCCTGCCGGGCTATCGATCGCCGCCCCAGCTTCCGCGTCACAGGCCTTGGACCAGGCGCCGGCGACGCCGCAGGGGCCAGCTGAGTTCCCGCTCCGGACGGCGCCCGGGCGTTCGCGATGAGCCCTCGCACCAGCTGAAGACCCCGCTCGCGGCGCTGTGGCTGCGCCTGGAGAACCTGGAGCCCCACGTCGCCGCCCGGGCCCGGGGCAGCCTCACCGCCGCCGTCACGGAGACGGACCGGCTCGCCCGGATGGTCGAGCACCTGCTGGCGATGGCCCGGCTGGAGGAGCACGCGGCGATCCCCGCCACCGTCGACCTGGGCGCGGTCTCATCGGAACGGCACCGCACCTGGCAGCCCCTGTTCGCCCGCGAGGACGTCTCCCTCGTGCTC